>NZ_PNDF01000008.1:0-194428 GCF_005887195.1 Pseudoalteromonas sp. S1650
CGTAGGACGTGCTTTAGCGTAAATATAGGGTTAAATGTCTTTGACCTTCACCGCGGGGTTACCTGCTACTAAGGTATTTGCCGCGACATCTTTGGTAACTATTGCCCCTGCGCCAATCACGGCATTATCAGCAACTTTAATACCCGCAAGTATAATAGCGCCTGCACCAATCCATACATTGTTTCCAATGCTAATGGGCGCTGCAAAATTAGCTTTTGCTAAACGCTCGGTTGGGTTTACAGCATGCGATACCGCGAGTATTTGCACATTAGGGCCTATTAAGCAGTCATTGCCTATCGTAATTTGCGCATCAGATAACGGCGCATCGAGCACAGTACAGTTAATATTTATGAAGGTTCGATCACCTATTTTAATACCACTGCCGTAATCAAAATGAAAACCCGCTTCTATAACAACCTGCTCGCCACAGTGAGCAAACATGCCTCTTAGACGTTTTAAATTGCCTTTACTTGGGCTTTTGGCAAATAAACGGCAAACTTCATGGGCATTTTTTCGTTGTTCGAGTAAGGACTTATCGAGGCTATTAAACTCTTTCATGGGGCATGCTCATGGTTATATTTGCCAATAGCTTAGCGTGTTGGTCATGAAGATCAAAATTAAAGCTGTGTAGGTTAACGAGTATTCACTTGCCATTTATATTGTTTCGTTTAAAATCTCACAACTTTCGAAACGAAACTTATGTAATTCACTTTATGACAAAACGAAACACTCAACAACGTCGCCATACTATCTTAAGCCAAGTGAATGAACTTGGTGAAGTTGCTGTTGAAGCGTTAGCAGAGCAGTTTCAAACTTCTGAAGTGACGATACGTAAAGATCTGACAGCCCTTGAAAAAAGTGGCTTGTTGCTACGCCGTTACGGTGGCGCTATTGCATTGCCGCAAGAAATCGTTGCAAATAGCAACGAGAAAAGCGACTCGCTTCGCAAAATGGCAATCGCACAGGCGGCTGCAAAGCTTATTAAAGACCATAACCGCATCATCATTGATAGCGGTCGCACTACAGCGGCGATGATCCCTGAGCTTGCTAGTAAGCGCGGTTTAGTGGTGATGACAAATGCTATTAATGTCGCTAACCGGCTGCTTTCATTAGAAAATGAGCCAACACTTTTGATGACCGGCGGAACTTGGGATCCACATTCAGAATCGTTTCAGGGCCAAGTTGCGGAGAATGTTCTACGCTCTTACGACTTTGACCAACTGTTTATTGGTGCCGATGGCATTGATATTGATAGAGGTACTACAACCTTCAATGAATTAGTGGGGCTTAGCCAAGTGATGGCTGAAGCTGCCCGAGAGGTAGTGGTGCTGGTTGAGTCAGAAAAAATTGGCCGAAGAATACCGAATTTAGAACTGCCTTGGCAGCGTGTAACCACTGTTATTACAGACAACAACCTAAGTGCAGATAAGCGCGAGGCGATAACAGCATGTGGTGTACAGCTGATCTGTGCAGAAATTGAATAACCCGTAATAAGACCGACAACACCTTATTACGCATCATTTATGACAACACATACCGCCCAAAGTAGAACGCTTTGGCATGTGCAAAAGGAGAAATTATGTGTGGAATCGTTGGGGCTATTGCAGAACGCCCAGTAAATAAAATTCTTGTTGAAGGCCTTAAACGCCTTGAATACCGTGGCTATGACTCAGCTGGTGTGGCTTTACTTAAAGGTACTGAGCTTAACACTGTAAAAGCAGTGGGTAAGGTTGCTAACCTTGAAGCGGCACTTAACGATGCAGCAGTTAATGGTACTACTGGTATCGCGCATACTCGCTGGGCAACTCATGGTGGCGTAACTGAAGCGAATGCTCACCCACATGTTTCGAATAGCGAAATTGCCCTTGTTCATAACGGTATTATCGAAAATCATGCCAGCCTACGTGATGCGCTTAAAGGCGACGGTTATGAGTTTTTATCAGAAACAGACACTGAAGTTATGGTGCACCTTATTCACCAACTTCGCCAACAACACGATACGCTTTTAGCTGCAGTACAGGCTGCTGTGAAGCAGTTTGAAGGTGCATTTGGTACGGTTGTTTTTGATAAAGCGAACGACAACGAAATCATCGTAGCGCGCTCAGGTAGCCCACTGGTGATTGGTTTAGGTCTTGGCGAAAACTTTATTGCCTCTGACCAACTTGCTCTATTACCTGTTACACGTACGTTTATTTACCTTGAAGAAGGTGATGTTGCTCGTATTACCCGTGACAGTGTAGAAATCTTTGATGCAAATGGTGATGCAGTTGAACGCGAAGTGATTGAATCAAACATTACGCAAGATGCATCAGGTAAAGGCGAATATCGTCACTACATGCTGAAAGAAATTTACGAGCAGCCGCTTGCTGTACGTAACACCCTTGATGGCCGTTTAGTTAATGACACTGTAGCGATTGATGCCTTTGGCGAAAGTGCTCAGCAAATCTTTAAAGACGTAAAACACGTGCAAATTATTGCCTGTGGTACTTCATACCACTCAGGTATGGTTGCGCGTTACTGGCTTGAACAGTTTGCAGGCGTGAGCTGTAACGTTGAGATTGCCTCTGAGTTCCGTTACCGCGAATCATTTGTACATGAAAACAGTTTACTTGTGACCATTTCACAGTCTGGTGAAACAGCCGATACGCTAGCTGCACTTCGTCTTGCAAAACAGCAAGGTTACATGGCGTCAATGACCATTTGTAACGTACCGGGTTCATCGTTAGTACGTGAATCAGATTTAGCCTTTATGACTAAAGCCGGTGCTGAAATTGGTGTTGCATCAACTAAAGCCTTCACCACACAACTTGTTGGCTTACTAATGCTAACGGCTTCGATTGCGCAAGAAAAAGGCTTAGAGCAAGGTGCGATTGTAAATGCAATTAAAACACTTCCTAACAAGTTAGAAGAAGCATTATTGCTTGCTGAGGGTATTGAAGATTTAGCTGAAGAATTCGCTGACAAGCACCACTCATTGTTTTTAGGTCGTGGTTCACAGTACCCAATCGCGATGGAAGGTGCGCTTAAGCTGAAAGAAATTTCATATATTCACGCCGAAGCATACGCAGCGGGTGAGCTTAAGCATGGTCCTCTTGCGTTGATTGATGCCGACATGCCAATCATTGTTGTGGCACCAAACAATGAACTACTAGAAAAGCTTAAATCAAACGTAGAAGAAGTACGTGCCCGTGGCGGTATTATCTATGTATTCGCAGACAAAGACTCAGCGTTTGAATCTGACGAAACAATGCGTGTAATCAACGTAAACCATGTGGATGACGTGATTGCTCCAGTTGTATATACAATTCCGCTACAGCTGCTTTCTTACTATGTCGCGGTTATTAAAGGCACCGACGTAGACCAACCTCGAAACCTAGCAAAATCGGTGACGGTTGAGTAAGTTAAGAGTTTTATTTTTATTAAGGCGCAATATGCGCCTTTTTTTGTACCAGTAATTCTGTTAGCTTAAAAAATTACCAATATTTCTTAAGGATAAGTCGTGCGACTATTTAAGTTACTCTGTATTAGTGGTTTTTTACTCTGTACTAGTCATGTAATGGCTCAACCAGCTGCAGATGATGCGGTTACACATTACAGCCAACATACGCATACTATCGAATCAAGTAATCTTAGTGAGCAACGCTCTGTCGTTGTGCAATTGCCAAAAAGTTATCAAACACATCCAAACAAAAGGTATCCCGTTATTTATCGTTTGGATGGGGCCGGTAATTTACCATTGATTAATGCTGTGCTTGAGCGCTTACAACAAAATGATCAAGCGCCAGAGGTGATTGTAGTTGCTATTGAAAGCACTAATCGACTTAGAGATTTTTATCCGACAGTGAACAAAGAACCACAAGGGCCTGTTGGCGAAGGCGGTGGTGCAGCAAAGTTTTTAGCTTTTGTAGAGCAAGAACTGATGCCTTTGGTTAATAAACAGTATCGTACTCATGATTATAGAGTTATTGCAGGAGCCTCAGCTGCGGGTGTATTTGCTCTTTATGCTATGCAGGCTGACCCTGAGTTATTTCAAGCGCACATTGCTTATAGCCCTGCGGTATGGTGGAACTATGGCGCCCCGGCTAAAACTTTAAATACCTTTGTTACTAAAGCCAAAAGTATTAACAGCTATGTATATATGAATATCGGCGAAGAAGCCGGCATTATGCGCGAAAGATACGATAATATGCAGCAAACAGTGCAAAATAGTAAGGTGCAAAATTTGCGCTTTAAGAGCGATGCCTTTGCAGGTGTTTCGCATAACCTAACCTCAGCCGCTGGGGCATTTAATGCGTACCATGGCTTATTTTTATCTAAACATATGCCTTTGAGTGCACTAGGCGATGATGTTTCATCAATTGATGCCTATTATCAACGTTTATCTCAGCAATGGGGCGAGCAAATAGCGCCATCAGACCGCGCTGTTCGGATGCTGGGTTACAGCTTAACGGATAACCAGCAATTTGAGCGGGCTATTGAGGTGTTTAAGTACAATATCAAAAACTACCCTAAATCAGCGTATGCACTGTCAGCTTTGTCATATGGCTATGAAATGCAAGGTAATGTTCGCCAAGCATTAGTTCAAATTGAGGCTGCAATCGCTGTTGCAGATGACTCGTATCCCTACCCAGATTACTTAAAAGAGACAAAAACGAGGTTACAAGGGCAGCTATAGTTAATAAGCGCGCTCCCCTAAGTCATACGCAAAATAACCATAGGTCGCAAAGATCATCATAGCAACTAATGAGTAATGCATCGCTCGAGCGAGTACAAGATCAATCGGGCGTGCGTGACGAAGTATCGCTTCGTCGTTAACGATAGTTGCTTTTGCTGGTTTTTGACGACGAATTACTTTGCCATACATGCTCACTCTTATACCTATCCCTTTATCCCAAAGAGGCTCGTGTAATCCTTCTTCACGCATTTTCTTCTCAATATGCTTCATCGAAATGCGAGTGAAGCATAGAGTTGAGATAAGAAAAGAGATAAATACAGGAAATGATATTATAAAAAAAATGAACTCGGGTATTATAAACATATTAAAACCAGTCAACACTTGAACTTAAATCATATACTGTACCAGATATAAATTGTCCGAAAGAATTACCTGCTTTTCCTGCAGCATAGCCTGCAGCTAAACCAGCTCCGATTAATATAACCCAACCAACAGGCCCCATCGCAATTGCTATACCAACGCCTGCATTTACTACTGCACTCCCTACTGCAATGCACGCAGCAGCACCTGCACCAAACCCTGTTGTTTCTACAACAGCACGACGTTGCCAATCTTTCCCAGCTTTGTAATCACTATAAACGCTGTCAATTCGAAGCCCTGCATCTAAAGCTATAATGGCTTTTCCGGCGATATTTGCACCTTGCTCTAACTTACGTAAATGCTGAATATTTGCTAACGAAGACAATTGCAAAGGAGCTGAGCTTCTAGCGCTTTTAGCTATGTTAATTCCCCGCTGTGGGTTTGACCAAATATTACCTCGCGCTGAGGCTTTGATTCTTCCTTTAAATTTAACCAGCTCAGATTGAAATTTTGTATTTAATTCTAAATGAGCTTGTTTTGCTGCATTCCCTAACTTTATTAATTCAATTTTTGGAGCTTTGTTTTGTGCAGCTTCGCGAACTTTTAATAAGCTTACTTGGTATTTTAAAATAGACTTTCCAAAATCACTAAGCCTAACTTGGCTAGATTCTAGGGAAGTTGCTGCTGCGCCAAGGGCTGTTAGGGAATCAAACTTTTTACCTGCAACTGGAAGCTCTGTAATTTTTCTTACTTTATTGATGTAAGGGGAAATCTCAGCCTCATACAATTCTGCAATTGCCAGAGCATCTTCATCACCAAATTGGTTAACTATAGTGCTAATATTTCTTTTAGTATGCTCTGGCCATGAAATTGTGCTGTCGAGTGCACAAGCAATATCAGGACGTGTTCGTCTAAAATCACTCATGTCACCTTGTTCAGGATTTCTAAGAATGAATGGAGTACCTTGAGGAATGAAGTTCCCGATAATGTGGGGGTTATCTTTTCTAAACTGTTTTAAAAGTTTAAGGTCATTTTCGTTAATTGGTAAGTTTGTTCTGCTTTTGGTATTAAAGCATAAGTCAAAATTAGACATAATATCCCTACATTAAAATCAATCCATTGAGCGAACAAAATGGCAGAAGTGTTTATTTTATCAAGTATCTAAAGTGGGAACTTTGCTAGAGTTTATTATTTTTTTAGTTGCTTTCACTTTTTAAGGTGTTTACAATCGCCGCGATTTTAACCATTCACACACTGTAGAGGAGTAAACAATATGACTTATACAACTTGTTCCTTTGCAGGTCGTTTTCTTGCCTAGCTCGAAGCTATTTCTTTATTAGCTTTTTAAAGCTAAGCCTGATCAATTAATCAAAGACCTGCCAAATCATTTTTCGTTAGCATTTTTCTATTGCAGAGAAAGGAATTGGTATTATGGGCAAGTCCGTCCAAAAACTTACTGATAACGTTAGCCTAATTGCGTCTAAAGAGTCGTGGATTGAAGGGCTAGCAATACAACAATTAATTAAAACTTCTGAATTACCTGGTATGCACGCTGTAGCGGGTATGCCCGATTTACACCCTGGTCGAGGTTACCCCATTGGGGCAGCCTTTTTTACAGAAGGTAGAATTTACCCCGCTTTAGTGGGGAATGATATTGGCTGCGGTATGTCGCTTTGGCAAACCAATACTAAGTTAGCCAAGTTAAATGTAGATAAGCTCGCAAAACGCTTTAGCGATGTTGAACAGCCGCTAGATGATAGTTGGCACACACTGATTAGCGAGCGAAAACATGAACTGGCTATCACACAAACTGGTTTTGATAGCGCCCTTGGCACCATAGGTGGTGGCAATCATTTCGCTGAGTTTCAGGCGATTGAAGAGGTGTTTGATCAACAAGCCTTGCTTGCTTTAGGCCTACAACCTAAACAACTGCAGCTATTGGTGCACTCTGGCTCTAGAGGGTTAGGACAAGCTATTTTAGTTAAGCATATTGCAGAGCATAACCATGATGGCCTTGAGGTAGAAAGTGGTGCCTTTACAGATTATATGACTAAACATGACGAAGCCCTGCGTTGGGCTCAGTTAAACCGAGAACTGATCGCACGGCGTTTTTTGCAAGCTATTCGTGCTGGTGGCGAACAGGTTTTAGATGTGAATCATAACCTTGTAAGTCAATCACAGATTGCAGGGCAAGCTGGCTGGTTACATCGAAAAGGCGCTACACCCAGCGATCAAGGGGCTGTGATGATCCCGGGCTCTCGCGGTGATTACAGTTACTTAGTTAAGCCAACGGCTGAGCAAAACGTAAATTTACGCTCCCTTGCGCATGGCGCTGGTCGCAAATGGAAACGTGGAGAATGCCAAGGCCGTTTGAGTCACAAGTTTAAAAAGGAAGATTTATATCGCACTGCGTTTGGTAGCAGGGTGATCTGTAATGATAAAACGCTGCTTTATGATGAAGCACCACAAGCTTACAAAGACTGCCAAACAGTTATTGATGACCTTGTTGATGCTGGGCTGGTTACTGTAATTGTCAAATTAAAGCCTGTGCTTACCTTTAAAACACAAGGAACGTGCGGATGATCTTAGTGCAATTATCGTCAGGGGCGGGTCCTTTAGAGTGCTGTAAAGCGGTGGCAATGGCTGTTAAGCGCCTTGAGTGTGATGCTAAAGCGTTAGCTATTAAGGTGAATACTCTTGCTGTAGAGCAAGCTGAACTTTCAGGCTGCTACAAATCGGTATTGTTTGAATTAACCGATGCTGAGCCGCAAATTTTAAAACAGTTTGCGCAGCAATGGCATGGCTCGATGTTGTGGGTTTGTCAAAGCCCATTCAGATCAAGGCATAAGCGTAAAAACTGGTATTTTGGCGGTCAACTATTTGAAATAGCAGAGCAAAAATTTGATAGCGAGATCCGCTTTCAACAATGCCGCGCAAGTGGCGCGGGAGGCCAACATGTAAACACCACTGATTCGGCTGTTCGTGCTACCCATGTTGCGACAGGCATTACTGTTCGCGTAGAGAGTGAACGAAGTCAGCATGCGAATAAGCGTTTAGCCCGAGTTTTGCTAATGCAAAAACTGGCAGAGCAAGCTCAGCAGGCTGCAAGCCAGCAGCAAAAGTCGCGGTGGCAACAACACAATGAGCTGCAACGGGGTAACCCCATTCGTACGTTTAAGGGCCCTGAGTTTAGCCAGACTCACAAAGGAAAGGACATGGAAAACTTACTGTTTATATGTAGCCGTAATCAGTGGCGTAGCCCAACGGCAGAAAAGGTATTCAACCAATACAATGGTATTAAAGCCCGCTCTGCAGGCACAAGCCCACGAGCAAGGCACACGGTAACAACTGCTGATATTAATTGGGCAGATATAATTTTTGTGATGGAACATAAGCATAAACAACGCCTTAAAGCGCAGTTTAGCCGTTTATTGCAGCACAAGCCGATTCAGGTACTCGATATACCCGACGAGTACCAATATATGGATGAGGCACTCATTGAAACTTTAATTGATGTCATAAATCAATACTTGTAGAAAAACAGATACAGTGAGTTTTAGGACTCACTGTATCTTGCTAATGTTTCTTTAAACAACTGATTTAAAGCATCAAAATCGACGACTTTCTTCTTTACGTTAGCTGTGTAGTTTTCATGCCGTGTTAACTCTGCTTCAATAAACTCATTAATTACAGGCACAGCTGGCGCGTATTCTTTTTCTAAGCTTACCCGTTTTCGGGCGAGCAAATCTGAAATCGCAGCATCCAGTGCAAGGTTCTCTTTGACAAGCTCCCTTAGTTTATCAAACTCAATCGGAGCGGGTTCATCGTACTTTTCGAGCCACATAATCGCCAGTAGCGGTCGTAATACGTAAAAGTATTTCTTCAGCGGAACACGCTCTTTTTTTAGATACTCTCTAAAGTTACCTTTTGCCATATGCAGGTAATGATAAATGCCTTTATGAGATGACACTATCTGTGGCATTAGTCGCTTTGCATGTGCAGCAAAAAAGCCATCATCAACATACACTATGGGTGATTGTAACCACTCAATAAACGCGGGATTTGATTTGCTGAATAGTTTGAGTGCTTTACGAATATCCCAACCATTTATATCGATTTCATCGACGATTGGGTATTCAATTACATCTCTTTGCTCTTCAACATCAATTGCTACATACCAATCTTTAGCGTGCGCATAAATAAAGCGCACATCATAATCACTGTTAGGACTTGCAAATCCCCATGCTCGGCTACCCGACTCAATAGCAAATAACACTTTAACGTTATGTTCTGCTTCTGCCGTTTTTATGCGTCGCATTATTTCAGCTCTTACACTGTAATCGATTGCTGAGTGTGCTGTTGTGTTATTCATTTTGTTTCCTTACTACTTTGCTCTGTGAGGTAATCTCGTAGTTGCTTTATTTCTGCTTCGCGAACTGCTTTTCCGATGGCTATGCCGCTTTTACCTTGCTGTATTGCTTGTTGCACAAGTGCTTTTTTATTTAGTTTGTTTAGTTGTTTTACTAAATCCAGTGCAAGTGTTCGTTGCGCATAAGGCCGATGTATAAAGCTTGGTCCCCGTCCTTGCGCATCACACTGACACGCATCCAAAAACTGCAAAAACCGCGCAGGCTTATTTTGCGCATTTAGCTTGTCGACAAGTAATTTATGTAATGTTTTTGGTGTTAGCTGTGCGATTTTGTGACAACGCGTATGATTGTCACTGGTTAATGCTGCCAGCTCATAAAACCGTTTAGGCACTTTTAAACGCTGACAAAACTCCTTGATCACTGCTACGCCGCGTTGTTCATGGCCATGTAAATTACCGTTTAGCTCAAAGCTCGTCGCCTTGCCAAAATCATGCGTTAATGCGGCAAAGCGAGTTTCTACATCAAAATTTAGCTGAGCCGCTCTATGCAAAACTAACAGTGTGTGGGTGTAAACATCGCCCTCAGGGTGGTGTTCTTTTGGTTGGGGAACACCTCTCATTGCATCTATTTCTGGAAACACACCTAATCCATACAACGTCTTGAAGTAAAGCTCAGGGTGAGGCTCAGCAAGTGCTTTTTCGGTTTCTTTCCAAACCCGTTCTGGCGTTAAATAAGCTAATTCACCTTGTTGGTGTATTTGCATCATTAATGCCTTGGTTTCCGGATGTATACTAAAGCTTTCACCAAAACGAGCTAAAAATCGAGCCACTCTCAGTACACGTAATGGATCTTCAGCAAATGCGGCTGATGTATGTCTAAGTACTTTGTTATTTAAATCTTGTTGGCCGTTAAATGGGTCTATAAGCTCGCCATCGGCACTCATCGCCATTGCATTGATAGTTAAGTCTCGTCGCGCAAGGTCGTCTTCTAAAGTTACGCTGGTACTGGCATTCACCGTGAAGCCTTTGTAACCACGACCTTGCTTTCGTTCAGTGCGAGCTAGGGCATATTCTTGCTTGGTGGTTGGATGTAAAAATACTGGAAAATCACTACCAACAGTTTCAAAGCCTAGGGCTAACATGGTTTCTGGTGTTTCACCCACAACAACAAAGTCTTGATCAGCTGCCGCTCTGTTTAGCAATTTGTCGCGAACTGCACCGCCGACTAAATAAACATGTTTTAATGTGTTTTCCATTGCCGATCATCCTAATTAGGTATCAGTTAATGATACCTGCCAAAGGTTATCATCAAGCTGAGTAAACGTTATCTCTACATGCAAAAGCGTTTTTATGACCTCTGCATTGGTTAAGCTGTGCAAGCTTGGTTCATTGGTTTTGAAATCGCCTTTACCGGCCAAAGCTAATGGCAAAAGCAGCTGATCTGCCAGATGTTCTTCTACTGCCGCTGCTGATTGGGTAAATTGTGTAACCTGCTCTACTGCTTTGAGAGCCACTTTTTGTGCTGCAATACCATGTTGACCAATAACTTCAAAAATACTGTTATGGGTGTCTGATGTTATCTGTAGCTGCAAGCTGTTTCCTGCTCCAATACTTTCTACACGAGTTATCGTGGTTTCAGCGCCTGTCCAATCAAGGTATTGTTTTACAGTGCTAATTTCACGCTTCGCAACATGCCCCGGTAACTTGTTAACAAGTACTTTAATCGCCTTTTTGGCATCCTTCGTTGGCGGTGCAAAATGCGCAAAGGGCTTTAATGTTTCACACGGGTAAATGGTTAACTGCCATTCGCCACCACCGGCAGGGTAAAAGCCATACTTGGTAACAGTGAGCTCACAATACACCCCCATTTTTGCTAAAGCTGGCAAATAACAGTGCTCAAAAAAGCACAGTGAAGGTGACATGCCATTATGTGTGCCACCCTCAAAGGTTATGGTAGAGGGCTGCTTTGCTGTCGCTAATGCCAGTAATACAGTTTGGCATACAAGCGTTGTACTGCCTGCTGTGCCAATCGCAAAGTGATAATCACCCGCTTTTATTTGTTTAGGCGCAAAGCGAATATGGTTTGAGCCTAGTTCAACTCCTGCTGTTTCGGCATCACAGATTTGTTGTGCTGCTAACACACAGGTTAGGTGCTGGCGTAACAGGCCAGGCTTTTTTCGCTTGGCCCGAATATTAACAACTTCAATGGCTTGCTTGGTTAACATTGATAAGGTGAGGGCGGTGCGAAGTACTTGCCCTCCGCCTTCACCTTGTGCACCATCAATTATTAAATAGTTCATTATCATCCTTTTACGCAGACTATTTGCTTTAGTGTATGTACAACTTCAACCAAGTCTTGCTGTGCTGCCATAACCTTTTCAATATCCTTGTACGCATGCGGGATTTCATCAATCACCGCGGCATCTTTACGACATTCTACCCCTTGGGTTGCCGCTATTTGATCTTGAATATTAAAGACCTTTTTAGCTTTTGTACGTGACATGACTCGGCCAGCTCCATGACTACAGCTATTAAAGCTATCTGGGTTTCCTAAGCCGCGAACAATAAAAGAGCGCGCCCCCATACTTCCGGGAATAATCCCCATTTCACCTTTTTGTGCACGTACCGCTCCTTTGCGTGTTACAAAACAATCTTTGCCAAAATGATGCTCTCGCGAGATATAGTTATGATGACAGTTAACAGCAAGCTCCGCGGTTTCAAAAGCGATAGGTATTTGCTTTTTTAGCGCTTTGATTGCGTTAAACATCATGATCTCTCTGTTTTTAGCTGCAAAATCTTGCGCCCATTCTACAGCCTCAACATAGTCATCAAAGTATTCACTTCCTTCTTTCAGATACGCAAGATCCATATCAGGTAAGTTGATTTGATGACGCTCCATCTCTTTTTTAGCCAACTCGATAAAGTAAGTGCCTATGCGGTTACCAACTCCTCGGCTACCTGAGTGCAGCATGATCCAAACTGCATTATTTTCATCTAGGCAAAGCTCTAAAAAATGATTGCCTGTGCCCATCGTACCTAGGTGATTTACATGATTACTGTTTTTAATTGCAGGGTGCTTAACGCAGATTTTTTCAAACCGCTTCTCAAGCTTTTGCCACTCACCAGCAACAACATCAGGAATATTATGCCAAGCACCTCGGTCGCGAGCCCCTCTACCACGGCCCGTTCGACCATGTGGTACCGCAGCTTCAAACGCATGACGAATTGCCGCCAGATTATCGGGCAGTTGCGAAGCCGTTAACGTTGTTTTAGTTGCAACCATGCCGCAACCAATATCAACGCCTACCGCTGCGGGGATCACCGCATCTACAGAGGGAATGACGCTACCTATTGTGGCGCCTTTGCCCATGTGAACATCTGGCATGACCGCGATATGAGAATGAACTAGCGACATTTGCGCAATATTATTTAATTGAGCAATAGCTGCATCTTCAAACGGTACGCCTTTTGTCCATGTCTTTATAGGTACCTGTCCTTGTTGTTCGATTGTGTTGTAGTTATTACACATAATTTGATTCCTTACTCGTCCTAGCCTGTTAGGCTATTTTTACGACCCCGTTCATTAGCCCTTCAAGGCCGCCATAAACGGTTAAGTTATTTATTTTTTCTGCGACTTTCTCTAATGCCTCTAACTCTTTAAGGCGCATTAGTGTCGGGTTGTTCTCAATTACTTTCGCGGTGTTGTGTAAGCTGCGTGTTGCTGATGTTTCTTCACGTCGCTTTATTACATTTGCCTCAGCTGCTTTTTGTGCTTCGACCACTTGATTTAAAATGGCTTTCATCTCGCCCGGTAAAATAATGTCTTTTACACCAACGCCTGCTAGAGCAATACCAATCTCCTTCAGCTGTTCAATCACCAGCTCTTTCACTGTTTCATTGATATACAACTTATCTAATAAGATATCATCGAGCGTTTTTGTACCAACCGCTTCTCTGAGTGCAAGTTGTAGAGTTTTGTAGATGAATTCATCCAATTTATCTACGCTCTTAGCTGCAAGCTCAGCATCCATCAGCTTGATATTGGCAGTTAAATTAATGCGCAGGCTAACTCGGTCTTTGCTGAGAATTTCTTGCCCAGATACTTCTACGCTTTGTGTTCTACAGTCATAACATTTCACTTCAATATCATGGTTAAATTGCCAATAGGCATGAATACCAGGCTGCAACTTGCCAATAAAGTGGCCGTTAATGTAAAGTAAGCCTACATGCTCTTTAGCGACTTTAAACTCGGCGATCGGTTTGATTGCGACTGTTTTTTCGCTTCTAATTAAGCGAGTTGCGCTATTTGCACCAGCTCGATTAACTAAATTTAATAATTGCTCAGGCACCGCTTGAGTGCTGCTGAGAGTAATTCTTTCAAGTTTTATAGCCCCTGCATCTTGCCAAATATATAAGTGCTCACCAGGAGCGACGATCCCTTGTAGTAAATCATCAACATACAACATACCTAGCTCGTTGTTCTCAAGTTTCCAATGACTTATATGCTGTTGCAAGATTGGGTTATTGCGGTACAAACGTTCAGTATTTCGCTCTGAGAAATACAGCGAGTTAATATCAAAGGTGACAAACTCAAGCTGCTTCTGAAAATCCCAATAACGATGCTTTCCTGGCATTAACACGTCTGTTAGTTGCTGGTCTTTAAAAACGAGCACTCTTTGGTTCTCTGCTACTAATTGTGTTTTTCTTAACATGTTCTATTTCCTTATTGATAGTTAGCAAGTGTGTATTTGTTAACTGAAAAAGGCTTTGGGCGTCGCAATAACAGGGAGCATCCGGCTTGCTGTTATCGTTCATGCTTAAGCGTTTATCAGTCAGCGCAAACAACGACTTACTAACATTTAAAGTTACGATTTTGACTAAGGCGGGATTTGAACCCGCAACATCCAAATTGGTTTTGGTGCTCTACCTGTTTGAGCTACTTATAGTATTAAGATGGGAATCGAACCCATGACCGACGAAATCATTTCGCTGCTCTACCTCTGAGCTACATTAATAGTTTTGTGATTAGGCATACGTGTTCACAGTGTGTAACGCACCAGGGTGATATTTGAATCACTCCTAATTAATCACACTTCTCTATTCCAAGAGCTGTGCCACAACTAAAAAAGAGTGTTTTTTATTTTTTAACACACTGATTTTTATGTTTTTTGTTCTATTTTTGTAGTTTGTGTTGTGTGATGAGGTACTTGACGATAGTGTTATTTGGTATTTAAATGGATACAGTTTCTATCTATAAGGATATATTTTGAAAAGTACGATTGTGGTGAGTATTCTCGGAACTCAATTAGACTATGTGGGTAAGCGCGTAGACCGTTGGGCAAGATGGCGACCCAATGTCAGCTTATGTAGTCAAGAAGAGTTCATCGTTAATAAGCTGTATATGATGCATGATACTCATAGCTCGCGTTTAGCGAATAATGTTGCAGTAGATATTGAGTCAGTTTCCCCAGAAACCACGGTATGCCTTGAAAATATTAACTTTATAGACCCTTGGGATTTTGAAGAGGTTTACGCCAAGCTCTATGATTGGTGTCATCATCAGCGTTTTGATACTGATCAGCACGATTACTTTTTTCATATCACGACTGGCACCCATGTTGTGCAGATATGTATTTTCTTATTAACCGAGAGTGGTCATTTTCCTGGGCGTTTAATTCAAACATCACCCGATAAGCATAATCAAAATAAAGCGACAGGTAAGATTCAAATTATTGATTTGGACTTATCTAAGTATGATCAACTTGCCACTCGTTTTGATAAAGAGCATTTAGAAGGTAATGCATTTTTAAAAGGCGGTATTCAAACTAAAAACAGTGCATTCAATAAGTTGATTGCACAGATTGAAGTTGTGGCAATTCGTTCAGATGACCCTATGCTTCTGACCGGCCCTACGGGAGCTGGTAAAAGCCAGTTGGCAACGCGAATTTATAAACTGAAAAAGAAGCGCGCCATTTTAAAAGGTGAGCTTGTGTCGGTTAACTGCGCCACGTTACGTGGTGAAAATGCCATGGCTGCTTTGTTTGGCCACACAAAAGGGGCCTTTACTGGTGCTCAAAGAGAGCGAAGCGGTTACTTACTCACTGCAAATAATGGTGTGCTGTTTTTAGATGAAATTGGCGAGCTTGGTTTAGAAGAGCAAGCAATGCTGTTACACGCCATTGAAAATAAGACCTTTCATCCAGTTGGCAGTGATCAAACTGTTGCGAGTGATTTTCAACTCATAGCTGGCACTAACAAAGATTTAAAAGCCGAAGTTGAAAAAGGACTGTTTCGTGAAGATTTATTAGCACGTATCAATTTGTGGAGCTATCAGTTACCGGCATTAAAAGACAGAAAAGAAGATATACCTGCCAATATTGACTATGAAATGGGTTTATTTGAGCAAAAAACCGGGCAGCGAATTCAATTCAATAAAGAAGCAAAGCAGTTGTTTGAGCAGTTTGCTATGTCGAAGCAAGCGGTATGGCGGGGAAACTTTCGTGATTTAAGCTCTGCAATTACTCGTTTATGTACTTTGGCGAGCTCCTCGCGTATCACCGTGACGGATGTTAATGACGAAATCGCACGGTTACAAGACTCATGGCAATCTAATGTGCAACCTAAAGCGTCTAATCGCCTTGCTCACTATTTGTCAGAAGAGCAAATAGCGAATTTAGATCAGTTTGATATTGCTCAGTTAAATTATGTGCTTAGTATCTGTGAGCAGCATTCAAGCATGGCCTCAGCTGGGCGTGAGTTATTTGATGTGAGTCGTACCAAAAAAGCACAAGCCAATGACTCAACTCGATTACAAAAATACTTACGTAAATTCAATTTAGCATGGTCTGACTTAGTTTAAATTATTTGTATATACAAATTAAAAGGTAGTTCTTTTAATTAAAAATAAACCCCGCATTGCTGCGGGGTTTTTTGGCTTTTTTACAAAGAGTTAAAAATTAAAAGTCAGTCGGTGCTGGTGGCACGGTGAGTGGCTTTTTCGGGTTGTCTTTTAGCTCTTTTAATAGCTCTTCTACGGCACGTTCAATCGATGGATCTTTACCTTGGTAGATTAACTCTGGGCGGTCAACAACCTTGATATCTGGAGTGACACCTTCGTTTTCGATGATCCAGTTGCCATCGTTATCTAAAATGCGGAATGTTGCCGCGATAACTTGGCCGCCATCTACTAGGCTTGGGTTACCTGAAATACCAATTAATCCACCCCAAGTACGGGTACCAATAAGCTTACCTAACCCTGCTTGGCGGAAGTAGTAAGGAATAGCGTCACCGCCTGAACTTGAGTAACCATTGATCAGCATGGCTTTTGGACCATCATGAGCAAATTGTGGTGTTTTCGTAGGCTCAACACCGCGGCGCTTCCAGTAGTTAAGCGGTTTACGAGCAAGCCAAGTGATCATGTGCTCAGGAATAAAGCCACCGCCATTGTATCGGTCATCAATAATCATGGCGTCTTTGGTGGTTTGCGGCATGTAGTTTTTGAACATGGCGCGGTTACCTTCGTAGGCTGTATTTGGTAAGTGAACATAACCAATTCGGCCATTTGATAGCTTATCAACGTAAGCTGCACGAGAGTTAACCCAGTCTAAATAACGCAAACCTTGCTCGCTGGCGACAGGCTTAACGGTTACTTGCCATGCACCTTTGCTGCGCGGCTTACTGTTAAGAACTAACTCAACTTGCTCACCTTGAGTGTTCTCTAGTAGTTCGTAGAAGTTAGCGACGTCTTTTACTGAGCGGCCATTTACGGCAATGATGTAGTCGCCGTTATGTGCTTTTACCCCTGTTGTGCCAAGTGGTGAGCGGAAGTCTTCATGCCAGTTTTCACCTTGGAAGATTTGCTCAATTTTTACGTATCCAGATGGATCGCTGGCAAGTTTTGCACCCAATAAGCCGTGCTTTTTACGCTCTGCTTTTGGCATATCACCCGACTGCACATAAATGTGGCCTGAGTTAATTTCACCTGCGATTTCACTGAGAATGTAATCTAGGTCACTACGGTGTGAGATAGCGTCAGCCATAGGTTGATACTTGGCTAAAATAGCGTCCCAATCTTGGCCGTGATGGTTTTCATCGTAGAACCAATCACGTAATGTACGCCAGCCTTCAACATACATTTGCTGCCATTCAATTTGTGGCTCAATTTTTAAGGTCATGTTACTAAGATCAAGCTTATTCGCTGCTAGGTCTTGTTTTGCTTTAGGCTCAATTAAGCTGTAATCGTTACCCGCATGCACTAACAGGTGCTCACCGTTGCTCGAAATAGTATAACTACGAACCCCTTTAGCCACGGTTTCAAGCTCGCTGTCGTGAGCTGTGCCTATCAATTGTAGGCCACCATTAGCCAGTGTTAGCACGCCACCTTTTACTGCCGTTAAACCACGATAATCTCCAGCTGGCGCATTTAAAGCGGTTACACGCAGCATAAAGTCACTGCTTTGCAGGCTATTTTTAGCTTTCTTGTCGTCATCTTTTTGTTTATCGCTGACGATCGCTGTTTCATCACTTTGTAGTGCGATAAGTGGTTTGATGCTGTCATTTACGGCTGCGGCATAAATACGCGTTGCACGATTAAACATGTAGTCAAACTCGTAGCTGCTAAAGGCTAAGTTAAAGTCGCGCTCAGAACTAAAATACAGGTATTGACCATCAGGAGAGAAAGTTGGGTTTTGCTCATTGGTCATTTCATCCGTTAAGCGAGTCACTTTCTTTTTATCAACATTGTAGTGCCACAGTGAGGCATAGCGGTTTTCATTGTTTTTCACATACACAATGTCTTCGCTATTTGGCGACCAAGCATATTGGCGAATGCCTTCTTCATCGTAGATGCTGGTATCAATTTTGTGTTGTTTTCCTGACTTTGCATCTATCCACCACAGAGTATGGTTTTTATCTGCAAATAACAGTTTTGAGCTATCTGGTGACCAAATAGGTGTAAAACGCCAAATAGTGCCGTTGCTGGTTAGCTGCTTGGTGGCATTATTTTTACTGCGGTCTTTTAAGTAAATTTCGTATTCGCCACTTTCATCGCTCATATAAGCAATATAACGGCCATTTGGCGACCAACTTGCGTCAATTTCGCGGCCTTTTGCTGTGTAAGATAGGTTACGTGTTGGGCCTTGTTTAACCGGTACGCTAAATAGCTCACCGCGGGCAGTAAAGAGTGCACGCTTACCATCATGAGAAATCGACATTGAGTCGATAAAGTCACTCACATTTTTTGTGTACGGCATTGCGTATTGACGCACACCAGCAATGTTAATGCTCAGCTTGCTGCTTTTTTGAGTTTTTGGATCAAAGCGGTAAAGGTAACCACCGTTTTCATAAACAACGGCATTTGGGCCAGCTGATGGCCACAGTACGTCAAAGTCTTTATGGTTGGTCAGCTTCTTAGGCTCAGCGCCTTTTTGGTATTGATACAAGTTAAGGGTGTAATCACGGTCAGATACAAAGTAAATGTTGTCGCCAACCCAAGTTGGTTGCTGATCGGTAGCGCGGTTACTGGTTAGCTGCTCTGAGGTATTGTTTTTTAGATCGTAAACCCAGACATCTTGTGCACGACCGCCACGGGTGCGCTTCCAAGTACGAAATTCACGGTCAATTGGCGTGTAAACATATTTACTACCATCTGGCGAAAGCATGCCGCCACCGGTTTCTGGAATAGCCAGAGGTTGCTCAAGGCCACCGTCAGCAGGCACCATGTATGGACGACCCATACGTTTACCCCACGGTGTACGGTTAGCACGAAATACCACATTTTTGCCATCAGGTGTCCAATCGAGAACACGATAATCAAAACCGCCGCGTGGTGGCATTGGGCCAACATCGTTGTAGTAAGTCAGTTGTTTTAAGCCAGAACCATCGCTGTTAATGACATAAATTTGGCGGCTGCCATTGTACTCGGCTGCAAAGGCAATGCGTTTACCGTCAGGTGAAAACTTAGGGAAGGTTTCAAAGCCAATATGGTCGGTTAAGCGTTTGCTCTCGCCAGTTTGCGTATTAGCAATGTAAATATCGCCACCGTACACAAAGGTAACATTTTGGTTATGAATATCTGGAAAGCGCAGTAAGCGCGTGTCTTTTGTTTCGTAAGCTGATGCCCAAGGTGCCAGTGTCGCAGCCATGGCCAGTGCCAACGTTGTTAGTTTTTTCATGGGATTACATCCTATTTTGGGAACTGTTACATCATAACTATTCAGTTTTAAATAGCGATGCAGTTGCGATGAAAGTCTGTTACAAAATATGAATAAAAAAAGGTTGGCAGTAAATGCCAACCTTTGCGAGCTATGTCATACCATAAAACATAACTTCTTAGTGGTCGTGATCGTCAGTTTCTTCTGCAATACCTAACCAAGTGATAGCGCTTGGTGCAAAAGTCAGTTCAAGATCACCTTCAATTTCAAGATCTTCGATATGTACTTTTAGTACGTGCTGAGCGATAGGGTCAGCAACGTAAGCAAACTCACTATTTTGTGACACAGTCATACTGAAGTTCATGCCCTCTGGCATTGTTGTTACGTCTTCTTCAGTGATATCTACTTTACCGGCAAGTTCCCAGTGCATGTGGCCGTCGTGCTCATGGGCTTCAAGCACGTTTAAAAAGCCTAAGCTATCAAGTACTAAAAAGTGCTCACCGCTTGCTGAGAATGAGTAAGATACAGCACTTGCGCCTTCATCAAGTTGCCACTCAAGTACTTCCATTTCAGCTTCACTTGGGTTGATACTTACAAATACACCCGATGCAATTGCAATAAAGCTTTCACTACCTTCATGGCCATATAATGTGCCAATACGTGTATCACCTAGAGCATCTATATTGGCGATTTTTTCTGCATGATATTCATCATCATGCTGGTGGGCTACCAGTACACCGTCACCACAACCAAATGCTACATAATCATGGTTTTGCGCTGCACCGTGTAAATCTGGGCAAGTAACTTCAAATGTTTGTTCAAGCTCATATTCACCGTCATGAAGGTGGAAAACACCCACTTGATCCGGCAGGATTTTAGCGTTTGAAGTGCTTTCGCTATCAGCACGACGCAGTGTAGCAACTAGGTGCTCGCCACGTGGCTCTGCAACACCATGCATATTGATGTCGTACTGAATACCAGCAAGTGTCGCGGTTTCGTTAGCAATGTCGTTATCGGTTAACACTTCTACAGAGGCAACTGTACCTGCGTCGGCATTACCATCGTAAAACACGGCCATTTGGCCATCATGTTTAACGATGTGAGTAGGGCGGCTGCCCGTTGTTAGCTCGTAGTCACTAAATGCAGGGCCTTGTTTATAGTCATGTAAATGTTCGCCATGATCTTCACGCCATAAACCGCCATCGATAAAGCCTAAGTAATCTTGGTTACGGTTAGCAATAACCGCATAACGGTAGCTTGGTGAAACATTTAGTGAGCTTGATTCATGAGTAAGCGAAAACGTTTCTAGTAACGAGTCGTCATCTAAATCAAAAATATTCGCTTCGTTGCTATCTGCTGCTAAAACCGCTAAACGACCCATTGAGTCAATGGTATAGCCATCGTCATGATCGTGATCATGGTCATCACCACCGTCGTCTGGAACCTCAATAGGATCTTTCTCAACAATATTTGTTTCTGCATCACCACATGCGGTGATCAGGGTGCTACTAATTGCCAGTGCCAATAGTTTTAATCTAAATAAGTGTGTCATGTAGGTTTCCTTTATTTGTAATTTTGTTTTAGAAGTAGCCGCGAACACCAAGCGCAAAACTGCGCCCAGGACGTGGTGCAATATCTTTTAAGAATGAGCTATGAACGCGGGCTTCTGTGTCCGTTAAGTTAGTGCCTTTTAGGTAAAGTGAGACGTCTTGGTTTAATACCGATAAGTCATAAGAAATACTGGCATCAACAAGGGTATAGCCGTCTGTTGTGGTTTCTTGTTGTGCTATGCGGTCTTGCTCTTGGTAGCGCGTAACGTGAATATTTGCCGTTAGATTCTCTGTTTGATAGCTAAACTCAGTACCAAAACGCAGTGGTGGAGTACGCGGTAAATCTCCGCCGTCTTTTAGGCGCGCGCGTACATAATCTGAGAATAAGTCGACTTTAAATTCGTCGGTTAGCTGCCAAGCAAATTGCGCTTCAAAACCATGTAAAACCACGTCATCTGTTTTAAATAAATAAACAGGTAGCTCAGATGAATGATCGTGCTCATCTTCGTGAGCATGTTCATCGCCATGGTCGTGATCATGGCCACTTTCTGCGTATAGGCCTGTGTTGACCTGGTAATAATAGTTATCTACTTGGTTGTAAAAGGCATTGAAGATAAAGCCAATATCACCTTCGGTTTTACGGAATGTCAGGTCGATATTATTTGCTGTTTCTAAGTCGATAGCCTCTTCTGATAGCTCAAAATGACCATCATGAGTATCGAATAGCGCACCAACTTCATAAGTTGCAGTACCAATGTGTGGGCCGAAAGATAACAGCTCAGAAGCAGATGGAGCACGTTCAGAACGCGATACCGATAAACCTAGGTTATAACCCGGTGTAAAATCCCATACCACCCCTGTTGATAAACTTACTGGTGTAAACTCTTGGGCGACATCAAATACACGTGTGTAGTTTGATTCTTCGTGTCCATGATCATGACCGTGGTCGTGCTCATCACCGTCTTCATCATGTGCATGGGCGCCAATGTCTGGTAAAAGCACATTGTTAGCATCAATAGTAACTCGCTCAACACGGCCACCTAATTGCACTAAAAAATCGCCAAAATGCTTTTCTTCCATAATTGCAAAAGCAATACTTTCAGTAACAGACGGAGGGGTGAAGGCTTCAGAGCCTTGTGCTTCTACATCACTTTTTTTGTAATGAAAGCTAACGCCACCATTCCACTCATCAAATTGGCTATGCAGAATGTCAACGCGCAGCTCATTGGTTTCGTTTTTGAAGGTTGTGCCTACTGCACCGTGTTCGACTTCAGCGTGTTCGTAGTCAGTGTGGCCCGCACGTAAGTTAATTTTGCTTAGCCATTCACTGTCGATATTGTATTCACCAAGTAGCTGGACTTTGGTTTGTTCAAGGTCAGCAAAAACGGCTTCTTCTTCGCTGTGCTCTTCTTCGTGATCATGCTCTTCTTCTTCACCATGAGTATGGCCAGGAATACCGTATTGGCGGTTAAACTGCTCAACCGCAACACCAAGGTAACCTTGCTCAAATAAATAGCTAGTGCCTAAAGTAAAGCCATCTGAGTCTTCATTACTGTTTTCTACTACGTACTTTGAGCTGCGCTCTGTGTCGTCAATATCGGCGGCAACAGGTACTTCGTAATCGTCTGATTCACGCCAGAATGCATCAGCATAAAAGGCAAATGACTCTGTCCCTGTGGTGGCATTAAACGAAGCAACTTTTTGCTCATCTACAGAGTTATGTTCTAGGTTCCATTCACCACGTGTTGTGCTGTCTGTTGGTACTCGACTATCAACTACGTTGACGACACCACCAATTGCACCGCTGCCATAAAAAAGAGTTGCTGGGCCACGTAATACTTCAATTTGCTGCGCTGTTGATGCTTCCGATGCCACTGAGTGATCAGGGCCAACACGTGACACATCACTTACATCTAAGCCATTTTGCGTAATTAAAACACGTGGGCCGCTCAAACCACGGATCACAGGCGTACTGGCAACCTTGGCATGAAAGTTTGTGTTAACGCCCGGTAGTTTTTCGAGGCTATCGCCAAGCGTTGATGCTTGTTGGCGTCTTAATTGTTCGCCAGATAACACACTAACAGGTGAGGCAGATTCCATTGCCGACATATGAATCGGCGTTGCTTCAACATCAATCACTTCAATCGGTGAGCGCTTTAGATTAAAGGTTGCGCTGTGGTCTTGGTCATTGGCAAGTGTGATATCTCGATGTAAGTGAGCATAACCTGGCGCTGAAATATGCAGCTCTTTTAAGCCGTTATTTAAGCCGCTGATTTCAAACTCACCTTTGTCGTTAGTTGTTACTTTTTGATCAGACCCTTCAAGGTCAACTGTAGCATTAGCCACCGCTTTACCTTGGTTATTTAAAACAACGCCTTTGATCGATTGTGCCAAAACACTGGCTGGTAATAACGCTGCTATGACGACAGCCACTCTTGAGATGTTATTCATTATTCACCATTGTAGATATGTTATAATGTATCAATTGTGCTTTAATTGTTATAATGTATCAAGTGTGAATCGGCGAATGAGTTTTATTCTTTTTTGTAACAGCATGTTTAAAGTGAGGTAAATGGAGTGATTGGGGTTATGAAAGCAGCAAAATTAGCAGTGATATGCTTTATGGTTGGATGTATTTTTTCAGCTCAAGGGCATCAACACCATCATCATTCACATGGTGAGGGAGTGCTTTTTGTGGTTCATGATCAAGACAAGTGGCAGGTTAAATTCATTTTACCGGCTGGAGATATTTTTGGCTTTGAGCATCAGCCCGAAACAGCTGAGCAAAAGCAAGCTATTAAACAAACGTTAGCCCAATTAGCAAATTCACAGCAGTTAGTGACATTTAACGGCGAATGTAAGCTTACTCAAGCAAATTTTGAAAACCCA
Source organism: Pseudoalteromonas sp. S1650 (assembly GCF_005887195.1). Classification (NCBI taxonomy): domain Bacteria; kingdom Pseudomonadati; phylum Pseudomonadota; class Gammaproteobacteria; order Alteromonadales; family Pseudoalteromonadaceae; genus Pseudoalteromonas; species Pseudoalteromonas sp. S1650. Next base: position 23,995 of record NZ_PNDF01000008.1, read on the forward strand.
TTTGAGCATCACACTCATCATGCACATCAAGACCTTGAAGTTGAATACTCGTTTAACTGTGATAAGCCCGTCTCTAAAGTCACAGTTACTTTATTTGCATGGGCTGAAGCCATATCTGTTATAGAAGCACAGTGGATCACAGAGCAAGCGCAAGGGATAGCAGAGCTGACAGCAACAAAACCTTATATTGAGTGGCCGCTATGAATAAACAGCGATTAACCAACACACTTAATAAAGCAAAGCAGGTTTGCCTTGAGCATGGCAGAAAATTCACCATTCAGCGCAAGCAAATACTGCAAATTTTACTAACCACAGACGTGCCGCTATCAGCATACGAGTTGGCCAGTTGCTACAAGCTGCGCACAAGCTCTAGTGTATCTGTTATGTCTGTTTATCGAATCTTGAGCTTTTTGGAGTCGATAAACCTTGTTCGCAGGCTTAATAGTGCTAACAAATATATTGCTTACGGTACCGACAGTGAGGTTTTTAAGCGTGAGATTTCTTTGTTTTTGATTTGCCGTCATTGCCAAAAAGTTGAGACTTTAGCGGTTTCACAAAGTGATGTTGCAAAGCTTTTCCCTCACTTTGCTGATGTGGGCTTTACCTCACAAACAAAGCAATTTGAAATGATGGGAGTATGTAGTGAGTGCCAAGCTAAACTTGCTTGATGCACTTTTTATAATTCATGTGTTCTATTTTTTAGGAATTTTTCAGTGAAATTACAATTAATGATGGATAAGTTTGCCATCGGGTTATCAGCTATGTGTGCGATTCACTGCTTAGCTGTGCCAGTATTATTAGTTTTATTACCAAGTGCCGCTGCACTGGGTTTAGGTAACGAGCAATTTCATTTTTGGATGTTGGCAGCAGTGTTGCCAAGTAGCTTATTAGCGCTATTTTTAGGGTGTAAAAAACATAAACGATATCAATTATTTATACTGGGGGTTGTGGGTCTTGCTCTATTATTGTCGGCTGTAGTATTAGGCGAAAATATCATTGGTGAAGCTGGTGAGAAAGTGCTGACCTTATTAGGGTCGTTATTTGTAATTGCAGGGCATTGGTTTAATTTTCGCTTATGTAATACAAAAGTAGATGAACACTGCCCTTGTCCTAGCGAACAGCGATAGGTTGCAGAATAAAATTGAGTAATGAGTGTTTAACTGATGACTTTAATTAGAGAGCTTTTTAATCGGCAGATACTTGAATTAGTGCTGATGATAACGATTGCAGCGGTGATCACCGCCTTTATTCCCGCAATAGAAGCTTATAAGCAGGCCCTACATACAAGCATGTCGGCCAATAAGTGATTGACCAACACGCTTGTTCAGTAAAACTGATTTACTTGTAGAATACTTCTACAGTCCCTTTTACTTTTAATAGTAAAGGTTGGCCGCGGCGATCAAGCGCTTTTGGTGAAGCGATTTTGATCCAGCCTTCGCTGATATTGTATTCTTCAACGTCAAAACGCTCTTTGCCGTTAAGTTTTACACCAATTTCATGCTCGAAAACTTCTTCCACATAAAATTTACTACGTGGGTTGATAGAAAGTTGGTTTGGTAATTCTGGTTTTTGTGTATCAGTCATAGTCGCGATCTGCATTGAATAAATTGTGCGCCATTGTAGGCAATAGCTGGCATTGGCTCAAGTATCTACATGGCAATTTTATTGTTTACTCGCAGGCTTGTTCTGAATGCTCTTCACGCATGGCTATGGCTTCACTCTTTTGTCGAAGTCGTGTATTAAGCAGTAGTCAAAATGACGGGTTAAAAATTAGCAATAAAATGCATTGTTATACTATAACCCATTTTTTATTTGTGTTATTTTATAACAAATCATTTTGCTTAATTTCTACAATCAGACCTTATGAAGTACTCAACACTAAGTTTAGCTTTAGCTGCGACGTTTGCAGCGAATACCCATGCAGCTGATAACAGCGATATCGAAACAATCACCATTGAACACAAACAGGCGTTTCGTGGTGATATTCCAACAAAAGATTTACCGCAGTCGATCACCACATTAAGTAAAGACATGATGACTGATAACGGTATTACTAAGTTTCGTGATGCACTGGATTTTTCTGCCAGCATTACTCGCAAGAATAATGGTGGCGCGCTGTGGGATAGCTATTCAATCCGTGGTTTATCAGGTAACGAAAATATGCCGTCTGGGTATTTAGTTAACGGCTTTAGTGGTGGTCGCGGTTTTGCAGGTCCGCGTGATGTATCAAATATTGAATACATTGAAGTATTAAAAGGACCTGGCTCAGCACTCTATGGCCGCTCAGAGCCGGGCGGTACCGTAAACATTATTACTAAAAAGCCACAGTTTTATCAGCAAGGGCAACTTCAAGCTGAGTTCGGTAGCGATGATCACAAGCGTATTCAAGGTGATTTCACTAACGGTCTAAGCGATGATTTAGCGTTTCGTATTAATGGTGCATGGCAAGATAGCGACAGCTTCAGAGACTATGTACACCACGACAAATTCGTGATTACGCCTTCGCTTTATTATCAAATCAACGATAACTCATCGCTGACTTATGAGTTTGAGTATGTTGACCAACAGCAAATGTATGACCGCGGTATTGTGGTGCTAAATGGTGATTTTGATACCGTACCTGAGTCACGCTTTTTAGGTAACCCAAATGATGCTCCAACCAAGGTGCATTCACGTGGTCATCAATTAAATTACAGCAATGATCTAAACCAAGATTGGAGCTTGTTATTAGGTGCGAGTTACCGTACTGCAACGTTAACGGGTTATTCGTCAGATGCTGAGCTGTCACCATCGCGCCAGTCATTATTTGATGATGGCAGAACCTTAACTCGCCAACACAGATACCGTGACTATGAATCTGATGATTTATCGTTGCGCTTTGAATTAAGCGGTCACTTTGATGTTGCCGGTATTACTAACCATGTACTGATTGGTGTTGATGGTTACGACTATGAGCTGCGCACTGGGCTTTATCGCTACCGTGGTGGTAATGGCACTTACACCATTGATATTTATGAGCCAGAGTACAGCACTACTGAAGGCCCTGAAGTGGGCATGCAGTACGAAAATAACGAACAGCAAAATGCGTACGGTATTTATCTGCAAGATCAGCTCGATCTAACCGATAACTTAAAAGTGATGTTAGGTCTGCGTTTTGATGAAATTGAACAAGATATTTTTGAAACTAAGTCTGGTGTTGCATCAAACAGCAAAGAAAATCGCATTAGTCCACGTTTTGGTGTGGTTTACGCACTTAATGACGACGTTAACCTTTACTCAAGCTATTCAGAAGGCTTTTTACCACTGAGCGGCACCGATGCCGAAGGTAATCCATTCGGTTTTGAGGAAAGTGACTCGTTTGAAGTGGGTATTAAATTTAGCTACGCCAATATCAGCGGTACGCTTGCTTATTTTGATGCGAGCAAGAGCAACATGCTGGTGGCAGATCCAGTAAATGTGGGTTATTCAACACCTGTAGGTAAAGCAAATAGCACAGGTTTTGAGTTAGATTTAATAGGTTCATTGGGTGACAATACCGAGTACACCCTATCTTATGCCTATGTGGATGCTGAGACTGCAACAGATAGTCTAAATGTTGACTGGTTAGTACCAATTCCTAAGGGCAGTCCACTTGTGAACGTACCAAAGAATAACCTTTCGATTGGCTTAAACCATAATCTGAATGTATTCGCACAAGAAATAAAGATTGGTGGTCATTATCAATATGTGTCTGACCGTTTAGGCGACCCTGCTGATCTCACCTTCCGATTACCGAGTTACCAAACGGTTGGCTTATTTGCTAAATGGCGAGCGACAGAACGTACGACAGTATCACTGAATGTCGATAACGTTTTTGATGAGCAGTATATTGCCAGTTCTTACAATGCATTGTGGGCCTACCCGGGTGCGCCGACGCAATTTAAACTTGGCGTAAGTTATGACTTCTGAGCAAGTTAAAAGCCGTATTCATAGTATCGACATCATGCGTGGTGTCGTTATTCTGCTGATGTTACTTGATCATGTGCGAGAGCGGTTTTTCTTGCACATGCAGGTGGCCGATCCCATGGTGGTTGATACCACTTCGCCGGGGCTTTTTTGGAGCCGCTTTGCTGCACACTTTTGTGCGCCAACCTTTATCTTCTTAACTGGTTTGTCGGCGTGGCTTTATAGTCATCCCGCAAGTGGCGTAGCGCGCTCAGCACGCAGCTTTTTAATCAAGCGAGGGCTTTTTTTAATCGCCCTTGAAGTGACCCTAATTTGTTTTTCGTGGATGGGTTACTACCACACTATTTGGCTGCAAGTGATGTGGGCGATAGGCCTGTGTATGCTGGTGTTAGCAGTATTGATTAAGCTGCCACGCAATCTATTGCTGGTACTTGGTTTGGTTATTGTATTTGGTCACAACTTACTGACGCCAATCAGCTTTACGCCCGATGAGTTTGGTTACTCGCTGTGGACGATTTTGCATGATCGAGGCTATCTATCACAAGGTGGTTTAATCGACGTCAAAATTAGCTACCCAGTGCTGCCTTGGATTGGCGTAATTTTGTTGGGTTACTGTGCAGGTCCTTTATATGCGCATACTCAATCGGCGGATTCACGTAAACGAGCATTGCTGCTGTTAGCGCTGTTATGTGTGGGGTTATTTGCGCTGCTGCGTGGGTTTAATATCTATGGTGAAACCTTGCCATGGCAAACGTTTAGCACCACAACCGAAACCATGATGTCGGTGTTTAATGTGACTAAGTACCCACCGTCACTGAGCTTTTTGTTGATCACGTTAGCAGGTATGTTTGTAGGCTTGTGGTTATTTGAAAGACCACTCAACCGCTTTACTAATGCGCTACGTGTATATGGCTCTGTGCCTATGTTCTTTTATATTTTCCACCTCTATGTACTGCTATTTATGTATCAAATAGGCATGCTGATCTGGGGGGCAAATCAAGGACAATATTTAGGAGTCAGTGATATATCCGGTATTTGGTTTATTACTTTATTGTTGGCAATAGGGCTATATTGGCCAACCAAGAAGTTTAGTGAATACAAGCGTAAGGCTAACAAGCCTTGGTTAAAGTATTTATAACGAAAAATGCCGATATGTTAAACATATCGGCATTACTTAACTATCCTAATTAACTCGTCCTTAGTTAATCTGAGATCTTTTACGACGAAGTGCCATCAGTGGTGCAACTGCTAGTAGTAACCAGCCGAATGAACCGCTTGATGATTTCTTGTCTTTTTCAATTTCTGTCTCTGGGATTACTGCCTCAGGGAAAGTACAGCTACCATTGTCAGTATTGGCGTTTTCATCATAGTTAGTTGCTGAGCTGTCAGTACAGCCAAGCTCTTCACCATCAGACATCACTGATAATACAAATGAGCTCATTGCTGCATCAGTTGGGTTAACGTTGTCGCTAACCTTTACTGTTACATCAATATCACCATGGAAGTGCGCCGCAGGTGTAATAGTCACAGTGCTACCTGAAGTGTGACCAGATACTTCATAAGTGAAGTTTTCACCTAACACCTCGATTTGGTTGCTCACTTGGTTTTCGTCAGCATAAAGCACGTCAAAACTAATCGTTTCGTTCTCTGCCACCGACATATCAGTTAAGCCTGCCATTTCTAGGTTACCGATAACTTCAAGCTCAAGGGTGATGGTTTCATCATCTGCACCTTCTAAGCCGTTCACTAAGGTTAGTTGGTGAGTTTGGTTTGCTGCTTGTTCACCAATATAAGCCTGGAATTTTACGTCAAACTTAGAGATTTCAGGGCCTGTGTAGTCAAGACACACAACTAGGTCGTCGTGTAAAACTTCATCCATATTATTAAAGCCTAGCTTGTTACCGATATTTAAATCGATGGGTATGTCACCACTTATGAAGGCTCTGCCATCAGCGGCTTTTAGGCCAATAGAGCCCTGAGCATCGGCTAGATTAATATTGTCATACGCAAATAGTAGCTCATACTCACCTGGTTCATAATCAATCCCCATTCGCATAAACATCTCTACATCAATAAGTTGACCTTCGGTGTTGCTGCGTTGAATGTTATCCCATTCAAGTACTAACCACTCACGTGAAACTGTGTAAGTAGGGGTGATACCCGCATTGGCATCATAATTACCATAACCACCGTCCACACGCTCTGGGATCATGTTGTCACCAACCCAGAAAGGAGCGATAAGGTATGGCGGCGGAGGCGGCTGAGTGTAACCTTCTGGTAGGTCAACATGAAATGGTGATGTGCGACCTTGCGAACCAAATGTTACTAAGCCTGCGGGGTTGAGCTTTATAGCATCAAAGTGATACTTATTAAAAAATGGAAATGACACATCTAGATCTGTGTTCATTAGTTCTTTAAACGAGTACTCAAACTCATTGTAATATTGACCTTCAACTCCCACAAGTGTTCGCCAGCCAAGTTCTCTTAGCTCTAAATAGTGAGGATCAGGCGAATGAGCCGCGGTTAATGAGCACATTTCATCGGTGATATTGGTAGTAATATTATAATTTCGGCCTACATCTTTTGTGGTTTCTTGTATGCCTACTAACGAAAGCATATTGTTATCTAACACTGGTTCAACAGGCGTTGAGTGTGTTGCAACAAGGCTATCAGGTATAATATTGATCCCATTAGGGAATTCTGTATTGAGCGCAAATTGACGTGCTTCATCCTCATTATTGGCAATGACACTAATTTCAAAGTCGACTAAATCACCGACAAATGTTTTTTCTTTGCTCGCCGTAAAAGTAACGTCCTTATCAACTTGCTCGATGATCACTGGTACAAAACCAAGATTGCCAATATCTTCTGGATTACTACCGATATCAAAGCCACCGAAGTAGATATCTCCTACTTCCATATCAGGTAAATTGTATGCAAGGTCAAGCTCAAAGTTATCGTAACCTGCTACGCTACTTGGTCCTGTCACAGTAAGTGAGCCATTGTCAGAGGTTGTAATTGCGGTTGCAAATGAAACTTCTATTCCTTCATCTACTTCATCGTAATCGTAGTTTTGCAAGTTCATATACAGAGTAAAATATTCACCTGCTTCAGGGTCTACAATGTTACAGAAGTTAGTTAGGGTGTAGCTAGTTGACATACATAGCGTTTCTTCAAAAGACGCAATGCCATCACCATTACTATCTTTACCCATAAATACCAATACGCGAGATTGTTCATTCATAACACTGGCGCTCAGCATTTTTGCGTCTTCTGGTACAGTGGTCCACTGAATGTGGTTGTTGTTTACAGCTTCACCGTCGACATCAACGCTATCGAATGGGTCGCCTGGTGTGGTGTCGTTGAATAGGTGTACGGTTTCAACTTGGCCTTTTACTAAGCCGTACGATTGTGTGGTTAGGTTGCTGATTTCACCCGTATTGAAAGGTCCTACTTTCATTGTCGCAGAGCGTCGGTGTGCGTCAATTTGAATAAATTCAGGTAAACCGGTGTCACCGGCAAATGTCCACACTGGCATCTCTAGAATCGGTGACTCAGGGTTATTAGAAGTCATGACGACTTGACCTTGATTGCCCGTGTAATCAATTAACTCTTGCGGCGTTGCTTGTTGGCTTGCTTCCACAGTAACAATGATACTTTGTGTTTCGCCAGCCCTGATATCAAAGCTGCTTGGCTCAACACTAATTTTGCTATTACCAATCCAGTTTTCTGTATGTAGAGTCCAGCTTGCGTCTTCTGTCGCCGTAAAGGTTCTGATAAATGTACATTTAAAGCCGCAGTCATTATCAACCATGTAAGCCGTGTTTAATGCTTTTTCGCGGCCACCAAGACTTGGGTTTGCAGCAGCCATGTTAGCAATGCTTTCATCAAGCAATAAGCCTGTTTTATCTGCTCGCTCAACTTGCATTTTACCCGCACCCATTTCAGCAAGTGCTGCATCAAAGCCATCGTCTGCATAGTTGTTTAAGTATTGAGCAACTCCTAGCTGATTATTTGCAGTTAACATCAATGCAGATTGAATTTGCATTGGCGACCAGTCAGGATGAGATTGTTTTAACAATGCTGCCGCGCCAGCAACGTGTGGGCTCGCCATTGATGTACCAGACATAGATTGCCAATCTGAAGTTGCAGGATTATTTGTAAACGGTTGATCGTCTGATGATGGTGCGTAAATATCGACCCCAGGGGCTGCTACATCAACGAGTAAAGTATCAAAGCCAAAGTATGATGGACCACGACCAGAGAAATAAGCAATGCGGTCTTTATCCACAGCGTCTACGGTGCCCTCGGTTGCTTCAATGGTGCCTACGTGGCTGTCGCCTACGCTCAACCATTCTAGTAAGCTTGTACCATCAACATTTTTTATATGTATTGTAGGGATTGGGTAGGAAATAGAAGGAATAGTATAGCGATCATAAAAGGCACTTTGGTTATACACGATGAGGCCTTCAGCACCGCCCGCTTGTACATTTAATGATTTAGAATATAACGGATAAGAGCTGCGCTTACATACCACAATGACATCTTGTGCGCTTTCGTCAATAGCGGTTGCAGGATCATCAACTAAATCAAATGTACCTTCAGGGAATGGTTTGTCACAGTTAGCAAGTGCATAGCTAGAACTTTCATTCGGATTTTCAAAATCAGTCGCAGCAACAATTAAACCTGTTAACTCGTTAAAGTTGACACCAGCACCTTCAAAAGGACCAGGTGCTGAATTATCACCACCAGTTAAGTTTTTAAGTTGTTTATTGCGAAAGTTAACTTTGCTTGCAGGACTATATGCTGCAACAGTGGTAACCCAAGGAGAAGAGTGATCGGCCGTTGAATACTCAGGGCCGCTGTTACCTGCCGCTACAGCGACAAATACACCACTTTCGGCTGCATTCATGAACGCTTGCTCAATTGGATCGCTCCATGGATCTTCTTCAAGACCGCCTAATGAAGCATTAAGTACATCAACATTATCAATAGCAGCTTGTTCAACGGCGGCTAAAATAGCGCTTGTTGGACAACCTGCATAAGGGTCGCCAGAATTACCCGGCCAACATACTTGATATGAAATGATATTGGCATGGGGTGCCATACCTGATACTTGCGGGAAAGTTACATTGGTTTCTAAACCTGGTGATTGGCTTTCATACTCAGTCAGTTTGTAAGGAATATCGTATAGGATATTACCCGCTGCTGTACCAGCAACGTGTGAGCCATGGCTATGATAGTCTTCACCATTTTCTGGGCGAGTCTCTTCAAATACCGAATCCACATAAGCTGCGGTGATCTCGGGATAAGAATAAACACCAATTAGCTTGTCGTTACACAGATCAGCAAATTCAGCGGTTGCACAGTCACCTAGGTACTTGTCGCCTAGTGGGTTGGTGTGAGTGTAGCCATCGTCGCCTACTGCTGCGAATGATGGGTGATCGGTATTGATACCTGTATCTATGATACCTACAACCGTGCCTTCACCTTTGTTGCTGCTAGGATTGCTAGCACTTGCGCTCCAAAGTGCAGAAGCACCTGTTTGTTCAATGGTATTAAAGGTATTTAGGCTGTAGATTTTTGAGCGAGTGATTTTCTTCACGCCAGCCACTTTAGCTAGGCGCTTCGCTTCATCTTGTGTCATTTTGGTGGTGAAACCGTTTAATGTCACATTAAATGTGCGCTCAACATTTAGTTGTAAGCCTTGTTGGCTCATTGCTGTATTAACAACTGATTGGCGCTTACTTGCTAGGTGGTTAGCGTAAGTTGCAATAGCAGGCTGCGCCATATTAAGCGTTGAGCGCGTAGTTGCTTGTTGCGTCTGCATTACTACATCTTTTGTGCTTGTAAGCCCTTTAATACCACCTTGGTAAGTTGAAATTGGTGCGTCGTCTAGTTGCACGATATAAGTTTGAATACCACTAACATTTTTCTCTGGTGTGAAAACGCGGCTTTGTTTTTTAACTGTGTTGTTAACCTTGTCTTCCCACACAAATTCATTGCTAACGGTTTGCTTTGGCGCATAGTCTACCGGCTGTTCTGACCATACTTGGTCATTTAGCGCAGCAGCAGACGTACCTACACCTAAGTAAAGTGCAGATGCGACCATCACTGATACTTTTTTCATATTGAACATGTGATCTAACTTCCCATGGATTTTATTTTTTTGGGGCAATTCCTAGCGGAATAGCAAGTTGGCTTGTAGTTATATGAATTGAAACACAAACTAAATGTTATGGTATAACAAATCTTTTTTAGCCAACAAACGAGCGGTTTTGGCGAAAAGCTATAAACATTGGGTTTTTCGCTTAAAAACCTTGCTGAATGGTTAAATATGTATGTGTTTTCATCAATAAACCGTGAATAAATGGTTCACTTTGATACAGATTGATACATTTCTATAAAGGAGAGATGGGCCTAAATAGGATACTTGCTCTTGCTCCGCTTAAGGTTTGCGCGTTATCTAGGCTAAACTTTGCGTTATTCCACAGGCATAACTGCTTAACGATTGATAAGCCAAGGCCAACACCTTGATAGCCTGTTTGGTGCACCGAAGCGGTTTTAGAAAATGGCTGCATAAGGCTGGCGCGCATTTTTTCAGGGATCCCCGGGCCATCATCTTCAATCACTAACAAAATGCCGTTTTCGTATTGTGAAACCTTGATATAGATTTGCGTTTTAGCAAAGCGAACCGCGTTCCCGAGTAAGTTTTGCAATAAGCGTTGAAAGCTTTGTTTATCAACGCAAATAGTTGTTAATTCGCAGTCAAGACGAATAGCCAAAGGGCTATAGCTTTGAAACTTTGTAATGCAGGGCTGTAATAGCTCCTCTGGGCAGTAGTCTTTCACTAACAAGGTGGGCTCGCATTGTTCGAGCTCGGCATAGGTTAAAAACTCTTCGACTAAAAGCTCAAGTTCAATAATGTCTTGCAACACACTGTGTCGGTAAGCATTGTTATCAACGACTGCTTCGAGGGCGAATTTAGCTCGCGATATAGGCGTTAAAAAGTCATGAGAAACTGCATTGATTAATTCACGCTGGCTTTGATTACGGTTATGAAGCGCTAATGCCATGTTATCAAAGGTATCGCCAATGCTCTTTAGCAGGCTAAAACGTGTGAAGTGCACTTGTGCTGTAAAGTCGGCGTTAGATATTTTACTACTGGCTTTGCGTAGCTTATTTAAGTCAAACAGCAGTGGACCTGTAAAAATCACCACAGCTAAGGCAAGGCTAGAGTAAAACAGTAGGCTCACTAAAGACTGATAACCCTGATCAGCAGGCTGGCTGTAGGGGCCAATGCTTAATAAGGTGTGCCTATCATCAGCTAACTTATGAAAGTAAAGGTTGCTATTGGCATCGTTAACACTAATTACCTGACCTGCTAAAAGTGATGCCTGTAGTTGTTCACCAAGGTAAAAGTTTGCAAGAGGTGTGTGTTTAATAGCAGGATTATTGGGCGTAAGGCTTAAGATGCTTTCTGCTAATTGCTGTTCTGTACTGTAGCTCGGTGGGCTTGGAAAATAGGTTTCTAGTAACCAAGCGGCACTCCCTAGACAAACTGCTAGCGTTAAATACAAATAGCAAAATAGGCGTAGCAAACTGTATTACCCCCATGCTTGTGGAGAAAAAATATATCCTTTGCCCCAAACGGTTACAATTTTTTGTGCTGGCACCGCTTCGTCACCGAGCTTTTTGCGTAAGCGGCTAATGCGGCCATCGATAGTGCGGCTTTGACCATCGTATTTACGGCCAATGGTGCCATCAAATAATTGGTCTCGACTGACCAACTGACCCGCTGATTGAGCTAGTTGGATCAGTATTTCGAACTCTGCACTGGTTAGTTCAAGTGGTTGGCTATACAAGTAAGCTTCGCGCTGAATGGTATTAATGCTTAAAGAACCAAAGCGAATGTTATGGGCGTTGTGAGTGGTACTTGTTGGCTTTACAGCTAGGCTGCGGCGAATGGTATTGTTAATTCGCGCTAATAAAATTGACGGGGAAACGGGTTTGGTTAGGTAATCATCGGCGCCTAGTTCAAGGCCAGTGATATGATCGACTTGGCTCTGCCTTGCGGTCATAAAAATAATTGGCGTATCTTGGACTTGTTTTAGTTCTTTAAATACCTCAAAGCCATCTTCCGAGCCTAATCCGATATCGAGCAAAATTAAGTCGTACTTCTTGCTACTTGCTTGGTAACAAGCATGGCAACCACTGTCAAAATGTTCAATGATATAACCATGATTACTTAAATAATTAGAGACTAGCTGGGCAAGTTTTAAATCATCTTCAATATATAAAATAGTATGCTGGCTCATCAAAAAATACTCCATGCGATATCACGACGACGTTTTTTTACGTGCTGGTGGAATAAACTAATTTCAGTGCTTTCTAAGGGTTCGAGCTGTTTGCTGAGTAGCTCTAACACAATGTTGCGATTGTTTTGCACTGTGATTGCAAAGTTCTGTCCTTGGCTTGGTTTATGGCAGAATAGCCTAATTTGTTGATCAGTAACGCGAATGCACACTGTTTTGCTGACTTCGGTGTACCAATTAATCGAGACATCCATCACACAGTCTTGCTCTACCGTCACACAGTTTTCTGGTGATACTTCAATGTAGCCTGCTTTTGCGAATGTGCTGTCGATATATACGAGGCTACAGATGAGTAAAAATGAGAGAAGCTTGCTAAGTAACATCATTAGAAATTCCATGCAAAGCCAGCATAAAAAGACAGTAAGTTGCTGTCATTGATAAGGGGGCTATCGGCGATACCTGATGATAAGCGTTGGTATTTTATATCGCTTATAAATTGCCATTGTTGATTAAACTGATATTGGTAACTGGCTTTTAGATTGTATTTTTGACTAGAGTGACCTAAAAAAGGGCTAAATCCAGCGCCCATTTCTTGCAAAGCACTACCATAGTAGTAATCCACTAAACCAGCACTTAAATGCTGTAACTCTACGCCGAGCAATACCAGATGTTTATCAAATAAAAACAAGCGCTGTGCAGACAATGCGCCTTGTAACCCTTTGTGATAGTTGGTGAGTTCCATTGACCAATACGCGCTAAATCGCCAGCTTTGCAAGTCAACGATTGCTTCAATACCGCTCATGGCAGACAGTTTACGTTTTGATATTTTAGAGATATCACCACGGCGCTTAATTATTGCTGGAGTTTCAATATTAGTACCGGGAGGCGGTGGTGTCATTGAGGGGCGACCGCTAGCTGTTCTAACCGCGGCTAATATAGCTGAATGCTTAGTAAAATATAGGCCATCCTCATTAAGTTGCGTGAATAACGACACTTGATAGTTATCGCCCCACACGGGGGTCCAAGCAAACTGAGTATTTGCAAATGAAAAGTCACCGGCGAATACCTCAATACGCGGTAGGGCATAAAGAGGAATGTCGTCTTTTTTATAAACTGGGTTGGCGAGCTGACCATAGCCTAAGCTTACACCAAGGCTTACTCCTTCATCTGCTAAATACGCAGAATCAGTGCTACTTGCCATTGCTGAAAGGCAAAATGCACTAATTAGAAATAAAACTCGTAGCCCAAGTGAGCAACTACCTAGAACAGTCACAAATAAACAACCTTAATGAAAAGAGTATTTAACATTAAGGTGTTAATGCAGTCTTGAACAATGAAATAATGTACCAAATTGTAGCAAGGTGAAACTCGAACGAGTGTAAATTAAATGTTCTAAAATGGTTAAATTAATATTAATTTCGTATTTTTAATGCGACTTTATTCCTGTAAGTTGTTTGTACCACTTTTGGTTAATAAATAAGGATAAATATATGAAAAAGGTATTAACAGCATTAGGTTTATTGCTTTCAGGCGCATTCTCTGTTCATGCAAGTGCGGATTCAATGGAGTGTTATGTCGATACGCAAGCGTATGACAAATATACACCAAACCGTTGTTTTGCATTGGTTTATGGGCAAACAAATGCAACAGCTGTATTTCGTGTAGTTGGCGATGGTTCAGCAATTGATAGTGTTATTTGGTCTAATGCGGCATCATCATGTGGTACATCAGGAACATCATGCTCATTCCAAATTCGAGCATTTAGATCTTATAAAGCTGAAGCGACTATTTTATATACGGATGGTCGCTGGAGTAAGGTCGCTGCAACTGCTTCATTCGAAGATGGTCGATAGCTTTTAATATTCGGCAATATCAATCCCGCAATAATAATTAATCATTTCGATAGGTTAAAGTAGTCGCTATCTGCGTTAAAAATGTGTTATTTACAACTGCATGGATGCAGAGTAATTGCCTAGAAATAGATCACTTAATTAAGCGAATTGATATAAAAAGGTTGGTTATTGGCCAACCTTTCTCGTTTTTACAGTTTGCATGACATTTATTGAGTTGCCATTTTAGCTTCTTTTTGCGATATTATTTATATTATAATATTAACAGGAAGCTAATAAGATGACTCTGCCTAGTTCTCAATCTGCAAATGCTATTCGCATACTTGCTGTCGATGCCGTTCAACAAGCTAACTCTGGCCACCCAGGTGCGCCGATGGGTATGGCTGATATTGCAGCTGTATTGTGGCAAAACTTTCACCGTCATAACCCATTAAACCCAGACTGGTCTAACCGTGACCGCTTTGTGTTATCGAATGGCCATGGTTCAATGCTGCAATATGCATTGTTACACCTTAGCGGTTACGACGTAAGTATTGAAGATATTAAGCAATTCCGTCAGCTTCACTCTAAAACACCGGGTCACCCAGAATATGGTTACACACCGGGTGTTGAAACAACGACAGGCCCATTAGGTTCTGGTATTGCTAACGCAGTTGGTATGGCAATCGCTGAAAAAACCTTAGCGGCACAATTCAATAAGCCACAATTTGATATTGTTGATCACTTCACTTACTGCTTTATGGGTGATGGTTGTTTAATGGAAGGTATCTCGCACGAAGCATGTTCGCTGGCGGGTACGTTAGGTCTAGGCAAGCTAATCGCATTTTGGGATGACAATGGCATCTCTATCGATGGTGAAGTAGAAGGTTGGTTCACCGACGATACGCCTGCACGTTTTGAAGCTTACGGCTGGCAAGTTATTCGTGATGTTGATGGTCACGATATGAATGCAATTGCGGGTGCAATCGAAGCGGCACAAAGCAACACTACGCAACCAACACTAATCTGTTGTAAAACAGTGATTGGTTTTGGCTCGCCAAATAAATCAGGTAGCCACGACTGTCACGGTGCACCACTGGGTCACGACGAAATCGCTGCTGTACGTGAGCAGTTAAACTGGCCACATCCAGCATTTGAAGTTCCACAAGAAGTTTATAACGAGTGGAATAATCAAGCGAAAGGCCAAGAGCTTGAAGGTGCTTGGCAGCAAAAGTTTGCAGCTTATAGCAAAGCACACCCTGAACTAGCAAAAGAATACACACGTCGTGTTCTTGAAAAAGCATTACCAGCTAATTTCGCTGAATTAGCTGATGAGTACATTGCTAAATGCCAAGCCGACATGCAAAACATTGCGACACGTAAAGCATCACAAAATGCGATCACCTTCTTTGCTAACCAGCTTCCTGAACTAATGGGTGGCTCTGCCGACCTTGCTGGTTCTAACTTAACCTTATGGCCAGAAGCAAAAGGTTTACAAGATGCTGCTGATGGTAACTACGTGTTCTATGGCGTACGTGAGTTTGGTATGAGCGCAATCATGAATGGTATTGCATTACATGGTGGTTTCATTCCATTTGGCGCAACCTTCTTAATGTTTATGGAATACGCACGTAATGCTGTACGTATGGCAGCATTAATGAAAGCACAGAGCATTTTTGTGTATACCCATGACTCAATCGGTCAAGGTGAAGATGGTCCAACTCACCAACCAATCGAGCAAATCGCTAACCTTCGCATGACACCAAACATGACTGCATGGCGTCCATGTGATGAAACTGAAACAGCAGTAGCTTGGCGCCAAGCGTTATTAAAAGAAACAGGCCCAAGTTCACTTATCTTCAGCCGCCAGGGTACCAAAGCAATGGCACGTGATGCACAGCAAGTTGCTGACATTGCAAAAGGGGGTTATGTACTTGTTGATAGCGAACAAGCTGCAGAGCTTATCCTTATTGCAACGGGTTCTGAGGTAGAACTAGCTGTGAATGCTGCTGCTGAGTTAACAGCACAAGGCAAGCAAGTTCGCGTGGTATCTATGCCATCAACGAATCAGTTTGATAGCCAAGATAAAGCATACCGTCAAAGCGTGTTACCAGCGGGTACACCTAAGATTGCTGTTGAAGCTGCACACCGCGACTTCTGGTTCAAGTATGTTGGCCAAGATGGTGATGTACTAGGCATGGAGACATTTGGTGAATCAGCGCCTGGCGCAGTACTGCTTGAGCACTTTGGTTTCACAGTGGCAAACCTAGTTGCAAAAGCAAACGCATTACTTGCTGAATAATGTGACTGGCTAAAAATTATCGTAATCGCAACACGATAAGCCTGCTTTTACTAAAAGGCAGGTAATAAAAAAGCCCGCAAACTTTGGTTTGCGGGCTTTTTGCTGCTTAAACAATCGGTTTAAACTAATTCGCTTAAGATTGACTCTAGTTTCTCTTGGTCAATTGCGAACTGACGAATACCTTGGCTTAGCTTTTCAGTTGCCATGGCATCTTCATTCATTTCCCAGCGGAAAGCCTGCTCAGTCATGGCTGCTGGCGCGTCTGTTTTTTCTGTTGCTGGTAATAGTTTTTGAGTTAACGGTGCGTCAGTTGCAGCTAGTTCAGCAAGTAATTTAGGGCTGATAGTTAAACGGTCACAACCTGCTAATTCTTGGATTTCACCGATGTTACGGAAGCTTGCGCCCATTACAATCGTTTCGTAGCCGTGCTTTTTGAAGTAGTTATAGATATGCGTTACTGACTTAACGCCCTGATCGTTAGCACCGTCGAAATCAGCGCTTGCATCTTGTGCTTTGTACCAGTCAAGAATACGACCAACGAATGGTGAAATTAGGTAAGCGCCTACTTCGGCACAAGCACGTGCTTGAGCAAATGCAAATACCAGCGTTAGGTTACAACGGATACCTTGCGCTTCAAGTACTTTAGCCGCTTGAATACCTTCCCATGTTGAAGCAATTTTGATTAACACGCGCGATGTGTCGATACCTTGCTCTTTATATAGAGCAACAAGCTCAAGTGCTTTATCAATGGTTGCTTGAGTATCAAATGATAAACGCGCATCCACTTCTGTTGAAACTAAACCCGGCACTTGCTCCATTAATTTAGAGCCAATTAATACCGCTAGCTTGTCAGCTGCTTTTGTTACAACTTCAGCTGCGTCACTGCTTTGTGCTTTTGCCCATGATACGGCTTCGGCAGCAAGTGGGCGATATTTCTCAATTTGAATCGCGTTTAAGATTAGTGATGGGTTCGTTGTTGCATCTTGCGGTTTATATTCGTTGATTGCTTCAAAATCACCCGTATCAGCAACAACGGTTGTCACTGCTTTAAGTTGTTCTAATTGACTAGACATAGTTTTCCCATTCTTATCATACAAAAGTTAATGTAGTGGCTTTAACCTATTATTTGTGCTGAAAAAACAATCTAATCTTCCAGAGAAACTGCGCAATAAATCGCCCGCCAGCAGCAAATAATCCTGTTAATAATATTTTTATAATACCTTTACAATCTGGTATTGTTGATATTATCATACAAATAAAGATAATGACTAACAATGTTAGTAAGCAATTAGTGAAAGGTAATTATGTCTCGTTATACGTTGGGATTAGACTACGGGTCAGACTCGGTAAGAGCATTACTCGTTGATGTTGCGACTGGTGAAGAACTTGCCAGCCATTTAGTAAACTACCCGCGCTGGGCACAAGGCTTATATTGTGACCCAAGTAAGGATCAGTTTCGTCAGCATCCACAAGACTATATTGATAGCCTTGTAGAAGTAGTTAATGGTCTATGGTCACAAGTTCCAGCGGGTACTGCAGACAAAGTAGTGGGTATGAGCTTTGATACAACTGGCTCAACGCCTGTGGCAATTAATAGCCAAGGTACACCACTGGCATTAACTGAAGAATTTGCAGAAAACCCAAATGCAATGTTCATTTTGTGGAAAGACCATACGTCTATTAAAGAAGCAAATGAAATCACTGCAGCTGCCACTAACAACGATGTGAACTACCTTTCACATATGGGCGGTATCTACTCTTCTGAGTGGTACTGGGCCAAAGCATTACATATTTTCCGCGTTGATAGCAGTGTAAAAGCAGCCACTTATTCATGGGTTGAACACTGCGATTGGATGACCGCGCTAATGTGTGGCACAACTCACCCTGAAGTATTAAAGCTAGGGCGTTGTGCAACGGGCCACAAACAAATGTGGAACGAGCAGTGGGGCGGTTTCCCACCAAACAGTTTCTTCAGCAATATCGATCCACTATTAGATGGTGTTGTTGATACGTTAAATGCAACGACAGAGCCAAGCGACCAAGTTGCTGGCAACTTAACTGCTGAGTGGGCCGAGAAGCTAGGTTTACCACAAGGTATCGTAATTGGTTACGGTGCATTTGACTGTCACATGGGCGCAGTAGCAGCCAATGTTCGTCCTGGCGTTCTAACTAAAGTAATGGGTACCTCAACCTGTGACATCACAGTAACGTCTAAAGAGCAACTAGGTGATACTTGCGTTAAAGGTATTTGTGGTCAAGTTGATGGCTCAGTGATCCCTGGAATGGTTGGCTTAGAAGCTGGTCAATCTGCGTTTGGTGATTTATACGCATGGTTCAAAAACCTAGTA
This sequence comes from Pseudoalteromonas sp. S1650, assembly GCF_005887195.1. Taxonomy (NCBI): domain Bacteria; kingdom Pseudomonadati; phylum Pseudomonadota; class Gammaproteobacteria; order Alteromonadales; family Pseudoalteromonadaceae; genus Pseudoalteromonas; species Pseudoalteromonas sp. S1650. The sequence goes on from NZ_PNDF01000008.1 coordinate 42,734, forward strand.
CTTTGGCCAACTCGCCAACTGACAAATCTATCTGACGCTGAACAAGCGTTAGTTAACAAGCTAGAAGATTCAATCTTAGTTGATCTATCAAAAGCGGCGGCAGCACTGCCTGTAACAAGCAACGATGTAACTGCGCTTGATTGGGTAAATGGTCGTCGTACGCCAGATGCTGACCAAAGCGTTGCCATGGCATTAACAGGCTTAAAAATGGGCACTGATGCACCTAAGTTCTTCAAAGCGCTTGTTGAAGCAACAGCCTTTGGCGCACGTGCTATCACTGAGCGTTTCCGTAGCGAAGGCGTGCCAATCGAGTCTGTGGTCGTTATTGGCGGTATTTCTAAAAAATCAGACTACGTAATGCAAACCTGTGCTGATGTTTGGAACTGTCCAATCGACGTTTTAGAAAGTGAGCAAAGCTGTGCATTGGGTGCGGCAATTATGGCTGCGGTTGCTGCGGGTGAGCACGCAACAGTAGCAGATGCTCAAAAAGTAATGGCGTCGTCAGTATGTCATCAGTACTTACCAAACCCAGAGCGCGTTGCTGTATATGACGAGCTTTATGCCAACTACCAAGCACTTGCAAGCTATGTAAACGGAGACAAAGCATGAGTTTTACTGAACTAAAACGTGAAGTCTATGAAGCGAACATGGAGCTGCAACGTCGTGGCTTAGTAATTTATACCTTTGGTAACGTATCGCAAATCGACCGCGACAAAGGCGTGATTGCGATTAAACCAAGTGGTGTATCGTACGACCAAATGAAAGCCGACGACATGGTGATCGTCGACCTTGAAAACAACATTGTTGAAGGGTCTATGCGTCCGTCTTCTGACACTAAAACGCATGTTCATTTATATCGCCACTTTGATGCAATTGGCGGTGTAACACACACGCATTCGACCTATGCAACTGCATGGGCGCAAGCAAAACAAAGCATTCCTTGCCTTGGCACAACTCACGCTGACTATGTACACGGTGATATCACCTGTACTCGTGAGCTAACCGATGAGCAAGTGAATGGCGATTATGAATTAGAAACCGGTATTCAAATTACTGATGCGTATCAAGACCGCGATCCGAAAGCTGCACCTATGGTGATTGTTGCGGGTCATGCGCCTTTCACGTGGGGTAAAGATGCCGCTCAGTCTGTATACCATGCCGCGCTACTCGAAGAGATTGCACGCATGGCGTATTTAACACGCACTTTAGATCCACACGCAGCTGAACTTAAAAAAGCAGTGATGGATAAACATTATCTACGTAAGCACGGTAAAAACGCGTATTACGGTCAGAGCAAATAGCAAGAATTTAGAGGATTATTAACATGACGACGATGACGAAAGAAGTCTGGTTTGTTACCGGCTCACAACATCTTTATGGTCCTAAGGTGTTAGAAACGGTTGCCAAAGACAGCGAAGCAATTGTAGCGGGCTTAAACAGCGAAGCGAACCTACCAGTAAACTTGGTATGTAAGCCTACCGTTAAGTCACCTGAAGAAATTCACGCTGTTTGCCAAGCGGCAAATACGGATCCTAACTGTGTTGGTTTAGTATTATGGATGCACACTTTCTCACCTGCGAAAATGTGGATTGCTGGCCTAAGCGAATTACGTAAGCCTTGGTTACACCTTCATACTCAGTTCAATGCAGCCCTTCCTTGGTCTGACATCAACATGAACTACATGAATACGCACCAAAGTGCACACGGTGACCGTGAGTTCGGTTTCATCGGTACTGTAATGCGTAAAGAGCGTAAAGTGGTTGCAGGTCACTGGCAACGTGCTGACGTACAACAGCAGTTAGATGACTGGTGTCGTGCGGCAAAAGGTTGGGCAGAAAGCCAAACACTTAAAGTTGCGCGTTTTGGCGACAACATGCGTCAAGTTGCAGTTACTGAAGGTAACAAGGTTTCAGCGCAAATTACTTTTGGTTATGAAGTACACGCGTTTGGTGTCGCTGAGCTTGTAAAAGTGGTTGATACAATCACAGAAGACGAAATCGATGCACAGTTAGAGCTATATAAGCAAGACTACGTAATTGCTGACGAAACTCTACAAGACGATTACGCAGTGAAAATGCTACGTAACGAAGCACGTTTAGAGCTTGGTATGGAGCGTTTCTTAGAGAAAGGCGGCTTTAAAGCATTCACAAACTGTTTTGAAGACTTATCAGGTCTTTCTGGTCTTCCGGGTCTTGCTACACAGCGCCTAATGTCGAAAGGCTATGGTTACGGTGGTGAGGGTGACTGGAAAACAGCTGCTATGGTTCGCATCATGAAAGTAATGGGTGAAGGCCGTGACGGCGGTTGTTCATTCATGGAAGATTACACTTACAACATGGGTGAGACTGACCAAGTACTTGGCGCGCACATGTTAGAAGTGTGTCCTTCAATTGCAGCGCAAAAACCACGTCTTGAAGTTCACCAGCACACTATTGGTGTTAAATGTGATGTAGGTCGTTTATTGTTTACTGCAAAACCGGGTGCTGCAATCAACGTATCACCAATTGATATGGGTAACCGTTTCCGTATCTTAATCAACGAAGTAGACACAGTGGCTCCGCCAGCTGATTTACCTCACTTACCTGTTGCTTCAGCGCTTTGGGAACCAAAACCAAATCTATCTGTAGCATCAGCTGCATGGATCCACGCCGGTGGTGCACACCACACTGCATACAGCCAAGCAGTAACAACCGATATGATTATCGATTTTGCTGAAATGGCTGGCGTTGAAACGATGATCATCGATAACAATACGACGATCCGTGGTTTCAAAACAGAGCTTCGTCATAACGCAGCTTACTACATGCTAAAACGTGGCTTGTAAGAATTAGTACTTTATGTACTAGAACGTGCTGTGTGTGAGCACGTTCACCCCAAATTTTGTTGTCGATTAAGCCAGTGATGAGCCACGCTCTTCGCTGGCTTATGCTATTGTGAAGCGAAACTTTTTAGGAGTAGATATGATCGATTTAAGCGCCTACCAAGGCATTATTTTTGATATGGATGGCACCTTAATTGACTCAATGGGCAGTCACTTACAGGCATGGCAAAAAGCTTGCGAAGCCTATGGCTACCCATTCGATTACGACTATATGTACAGCTTAGGTGGCATTCCGACCGTTAAAACAATTGAAATGCTTAACGAAAAATTTGGTTTAGAACACGACCCTCTAGTTGTGGCAAAAGATAAACACCAGTTTTGGGTTGATTTACAGCACCAACCACTGGTGATTGACGAAACCGTCGCAGTACTTGAAAAGTACCATGGTGTATTGCCAATGGGCGTGGGCACGGGGGCTGATCGCGAACATGCAATTGATCATCTAACAGATACGAATTTAATTAATAAAATTGGTGCCTTAGTGACTGCCAGTGATGTTAGTAAAGGTAAGCCGAACCCAGAAACATTCTTAAAAGTGGCAGCGCTTTTAGGTGTTGAACCAAGTAAATGTGTGGTGTTTGAAGACACGCAAATTGGCTACCAAGCCGCCAAAAGTGCGGGGATGGATTGCATCATGGTGAAAGACGGCAAAATCCAACTTTAGCGATTAAATTTGCAATGACACCTGTAATTGTATTATAAAACTATAAATACAATTACAAAAAGGTTATTCATATGTCATTGCAATGTGTTTTCCAAGGTTTAAAAACAACTCATCAAACAGCCAGTTCGAACACGAAAAAGTCGCGCGGGCTTTATGCATTGTTGGTGACATGTGGGATTGCCCTTACACCAGCGTGTGCTCATCAAGGAGACAATATGACGACTTCCCCTTCAGCATCAATGACGGCCTATGGCGTACTTGCTGATCAGACCCCAGTTAATCAAGTAACGTTGACTAACAGCAATGGTATTAGCGTTGATGTAATTAACTACGGCGGCATTATCACGCGTATTGAAACGCCAGATGCAAAAGGCGAAATGGGTAATATTGTACTGGGTTTAGATAACCTAGAAGCATACACAAAGGCGACAACTTACTACGGTGCAATCATCGGTCGTTTTGGTAACCGTATCGCAAACGGTAAATTCATCTTAAACGGCACTGAATACCAATTAGCAACCAACGACGGTGACAACCACTTACATGGTGGTGTGCAAGGTTTCGACAAAAAAGTGTGGAACATGACACCTTTCACGACGCAAAACAGCGCTGGCGTTACTTTAAGTTTAGTGAGCCCTGATGGTGACCAAGGTTACCCGGGTGAAGTGACCACAGAAGTGACTTACACGCTAACGAACAACAACACGCTAGATATGCAGTTTATTGCTACAACAAGCAAGCCTACCATAATCAATATGACGCAACACAGCTACTTCAACCTAGCGGGTAAAGGCGACATTCTTGATCACCAAATGCAAATTAACGCAAAAGCAATTACCCCTGTCGATGGCGGCTTGATCCCAACTGGTGAGTTGATGGATGTGGCTGGCACACCGTTTGACTTCCGTACTGCTAAAGCAATCGGTCAAGATATCAAAGCAAGCAACGAACAACTGAAACTTGGTAAAGGTTATGATCATAACTTTGTGCTTAAAGACACGCCAAGCAATGAGCTTGTAGAAGCTGCGACGGTTTACGAAGCAAACTCAGGCCGAACGTTAACAGTTTACACAGAAGAGCCTGCAGTACAGTTTTATTCAGGTAACTTCTTAGACGGTAGTACTCAGCAAGCGTCTGGCTTAGTGCATAATTTCAGAAGTGGTTTTTGTTTAGAGCCACAGCATTTCCCTGATGCACCTAATCAGCCAACGTTCCCAAGCACAACATTACTGCCAGGTGACGTGTATTCAACACGCATCGTGTACGAATTTGGTACAAAATAAAGGAACACAATCGTGAAAACAACAAAGCTTAAAAGCGCAATGCAAAAGGCTGGCTTAGCCAGCGTATTTGCCTTGTCGTTTGGCGCTCTGACGGGCTGTCAGACTACGGCTGAAGACAACACAGCCAAAGCAGATATCGCAGCCACAGCAAAAGCGCCAATCCAAGATAATGGTATTTTTACTAATCCTCTTTTCCCAAATGGCGCCGATCCATGGCTTGAGTATTGGGATGGTAACTATTACCTAACTACAACAACATGGACTTCTGAGTTAGTGATGCGTAAATCACCAACATTAGCGGGCCTTGCTGATGCAACACCTATCAATGTTTGGTCTGATGCAAACCCTGAGCGTTGCTGTAACTTCTGGGCGTTTGAATTCCATCGTCTAAAAGGGCCAAACGGCTACCGTTGGTACATGATGTACACAGCCGGTACTGATGGCACTTTAGATAACCAACACTTAAACGTACTAGAAAGTGCCGGTGACGATCCTATGGGTCCATACGAATACAAGGGCGCATTAATGCCTAACGTATGGAACATCGACGGTAACTACCTAACGTACAAAGATAAGTTGTATGTGATCTACTCACAATGGCAGGGTGATCAGCAATTAAACATTATTGCTGAAATGGAAAACCCATGGACTCTGAAGAAGAACTCACCGCATACGGTGATCACGCGTCCTGAGCTAGATTGGGAAATCAGTGGTCGTAAAGTAACTGAAGGTGCTGAAATTTTACAGCACAATGGTCGTACGTTTATGACGTACTCAGCAAGCTTCTGTAATACCCCAGATTACAAACTAGGTATGCTTGAGCTTGTTGGTGACGATCCGCTTAAAGCGAGCAGCTGGAAAAAATACGACAAGCCAGTATTTGAGCGTACAGAAGAAGTGTTTGGCCCAGGTCACAACGGCTTTTTCACATCGCCAGACGGTACAGAAGACTGGTTAGTTTATCACGGTAATGATTCGGTAGAGCACGGTTGTAGTGCGACTCGTTCATTACGTGCGCAAAAATTTACTTGGAACGACGATGGCACGCCAAGCTTTGGTAAACCATTAACACCAGGCGTTGAAGTAGCTCCGCCATCAGGTGAATACGGTCCACTGGTAACGCGAGTACAAGGTCAGCGCTATCAATTAGTGAATGCAACAAGTGGCTCATGTTTAGACATCGCAGCTGATCCACAAGATGCACGTGCTGTGCAACGTCAGTGTGCAAGCACCAATGGTCAATGGGTTATTGATGCAACAACAGATGGTTTTGTTCGTTTAGCTAACCGTGAAGACAGCAAGTTCTTAGAGCTTGAAAGCTGTAATGACGCAGATAACGCTAAAGTACAATCTGCAGCATGGCGTAATAACTTCTGCCAGCAATGGAAAGTAGCACCAAGTACAGATGGTAATGTCTCTATTACCAACCGTTACACAGGCAAGCCATTAGCGGTTGCTGGTTGTTCTGCTGCACAAAACCAAGCGGTTTTACAGCAAAGCGACGTAACAGCGTGTGGCGACTGGCAATTACGCCCTATGGGCAGTGTTGTAGTATTAAGCCAACAAAGTGGTAAAGCACTTAGCGTGGCTGGTACGGTTAAAGCGGGTACCAATGTTGAGCAACAAGCTTACACGCATAAAGATGCACAGCAATGGTTCTTCACACCAACAGATACAGGCTATGTAAGCCTTAAACAAAGCGCTGACAGCGATTTCTGTGCTGCGGTGGCTGATAACGCCTTAGTACCCGGTGCCAACGTAGAGATGGCTTCTTGTGCGGCGAAAACAGCACAGTGGCGCATTGCTCCAGTAGAAGGTGGTGGTGTGATGCTTATCAACCGCTACACAAAACAAGCGCTTGGTTTAAGTAACTGTGGTTTAGCTGAAAACACTAACTTCGCACAACAACCTGATTTAGGTAACAAGTGCCAAGTGTTCCATTTGCGTGAACCAAATTAAGTTATAAGTAAAAAATCGACTCAACCAAAGCCACTTCATTTATGAGTGGCTTTTTTGTGGCTGTCAGCCTTCAGCTGTCAGTTTTTAGCTGAGCGGTGGGGTATGTTGGTGATATGTTTGTCTGCTCGTAGGGTATTGCTTTCATGACGTGCCAAGCAAGCGTGACGCCTACCATATTACTTGCCCTACTCATTCTTCGGGTAGCTTGGTTTGAGCGAAGCGAAACCCAACATAATCCATCTCAAACTTTGCAAACTCCTAATTAATAAAATAACCTAAAGGTTGCCACTGGCCATTATTTTTACTCAAACTGATTGTTTCCATGGCACTGTCTTGATTAATGAATTCGGTTTTAAATTTAATAACTAAATACTCGCCATCAGGTAATCCCGAAAGTGATGAATACTCTGAAGTGGAAAAGTAAGTTCTAGACATCACTCTACCAAGAGGAACTCGCGCGTAATCTAATGCTTTAAGCCATTTTGTTTGTGGAGTCTTTGCTTTAAATTGTGGATCAGTTTGTTCCCAGCTTTTTATATATTCAGCATTGTCCACTAAAGTTAACCATGATCTTGCGGTAAGAATCGGGTTTGTTTCATCGGCTGTGGCAAAAAAGCACACCCAAAGACATGTCATTAATAAAAATCTTTGTAGCGTAAATCCATTTACAGAAAGTAATAAAATTTGACGCATAACACGCCCTCACTTCGTTGATAGGGGGAGTCCATAGTACGATTGAGCTGGCTAATTTCTATACTAACAAAGTATTGCTCAGCGGGGTTTTGATAAGGTTAAGCTTTGATTTAATTCTAGGAGAGCTTTAATTTCGAACTTATTAGAAGGTTAAATCTTTTGTTTTCTTAATGTTATGGCTTTGATTTTAAAGTTAAATGTTTAACTTTTCTCTATTGTGGTAGTGTGCCTAGATGACAGATGAGATAACTGATTTTAGCCGCAAAGGAAGTTTCGTATTTCCGCACTCGATATTTCAGAGCCCGCATATTCACTGGGTTTTGACTCGCTTTTGGGTGTTATATGAGGAGTGAGCAAGGGGAAAGTTGCAAGAGCAAATCTTGAGACTTAAAGCTCAAAGCCTTCATCAAACTAACATACTCATTAGCACTCCGGGATCGCTAATACCAGCTTCTTTTAGCGCATCGCTAATTGATTGGCTAAGAGACATTATTTGCGTTTGGATTTCCATAACCATCTTGGTCTGTGTTTCAACTTGCACTTTTACAGTTTCATCTTCTTGGTTTTTGAGTGCTTGCAGTTTGGCTAATTGCTCTTTGGCAAGTTCGAGTTGTTCTTTGAGCTTTTCAAGTTGTTCAACCATTTTGCGAATATGTGCGGGGAGTTCGCTAGATACTTCTTCTTTTTGAGCGGGCTCTACTTCACGACCAGAGAGCTTATTCATTTCTTGGTTGCTGAGTTTGTAGCCTACTTTTGAGTTGGTATTACTGCTTGCTGTATCTGCGTTTGAGTTAGTTAACGCACTTGCTAATGAGTTAATAGCCATAATGAGAGCGATGAAAGTGAATGATATGTATGTATCGGCAAAAGGTACTAAAGCTTTAGAAAAAAGCCGGGTTTTCACCCGGCCTTTCCAGACAACAAATAGTTGAGGTGAGGCAGCTCACCTCACTTTGTTACTCTTGTGCAGGTGCTGCATCAAAGAGTGCTTTTATTTCTTCAGCGCTAATCGCACCGTTGAAAATTTTCAGTTCATCGATAGCACCGTGGTATGGCGTATCCCAGTAGTTAACACCTAGAGCAAACTCATTTGTTTCACCAGGAACCGTGAATACACGTGGGAAGCCATCGGCTTCTAGCTGTAGTTCACCGTTAACATACATCTTCAGTACATCACCGTTTGTACCATCAACAGTGAAAGCAACATGTGTCCACTCTTTTGCAGGAATACGGCTATCTAGTTCTGCATTATCGAAGAAGGCACCGTTATTTGCCCATAAACGCGTTAGCGCTGTGTCAGCCATCGATGGTACATAACTTAACCATGCGTTTGCACTTGCGCCGGCAAAGAACGCTGTTGTGTAATCTGTGAAGCTTTCTGGTTTAAGCCACATAGATACTGAGTAGTCATTAGTTGTGATTAGGTTATCCGGTAAACGAACACCTGAACCTTCTAGGAATACTGCTTGACCAATTACACCGTCAACATAGCTTACGCTACCGCCTGTATTATTGATGAAACCACCCGTTGATTTACCCGCCGCATACGCACCGTTTAATGCACTTAAGTCACCTTCGAAGCTGTATTCAGCAGGAGCAAGTGATTTTAAGGTTACATCGAATGACTTAGTATCAGTAAAGTCTTTGTACTTAATGGTTGCAGTTAATGTTACAACTTGGTCGCCAGCAGACGCACTTGGTTGTGTCACAACAGCCGTGCCGTTAACTGGTTTTAAGTACTCTTCGTTGTTTGACGTCCAGCTAATACCAGATACAAATGGACCTACTCGTGGTAATTCAAAGTTTTCACGTACTGCAGATACATCACCTAAATCAAGCGCACTCTTTATGAATGCAGGGAAGTTATCTGGGTTGGTTTGGTTTGTCATTGCTGCAGCATTAATATTAAAACTATTCAAGGCATAGTCATATACAATGAATTCATCAATTTGACCTTGGAAAGGTAAGTCCCAACCGTAGTTCACACCCAGCGCAAAGTTACTAGATTCATGGCTGAACATATCGGGGCGAGGCATAGAGCCAACTAATACCCCATTCGAGTAATAGTTCATAACCCCTTCATCATAGCTAATAGCCACATGAGTCCATGCGCTTAGAGTCGCTTTTTGCGTATGGACTATTTGATTCCATAGCTCTTCACCATTATCACCAAGATAAAAACTCCAAATTAATGGATTTTCGGTAAAATGAGCAGCTCCAGCAGGTATGTAGCTAATCCAACGATTGACATTTTCTGCTGCAAAGAATAGTGGTGTGTAAGGATTGAGAGTGTCTGGTTTTGACCAAAAAGAAACTGTAAAACTGTCAGAGTTAATAATTTCATCAGGTAAGCGTACGCCGGTTGCACCGTCAAAGTTAAATGCTTTACCTGTTTGACCTTCTGCGTATGCAGCTGTACCAGCACCTACATTTAGTAGGTTGTTATCTGTTACACCCGCATCATCAAGATTATCCAGACTATCACTTAGTGAGTCTTCAAATGCATAGTGAGCAATCGCATTTTTAAACTCAGGGCGTGCTTCAAGGTTTACATTAAATGTCTTGGTTGTGCTCTCGCCGTTTAAAGAGATATTAGCCGTTAAAGTAACCGCTTTATCACCGCGATCTGGCGTTGGAATGAATACTGAGCCTTCACTGGTGATGTAGTATTCATCGCTACTTTCCCAGTTAATTACAGCACCGTCTTTACCTTTAGTTGGTAATGAGTAACCTTCGTCAGCAATTGATAATTCAGTTTTGATATCTAGTGCTTCTTGAACAGTGCTCAGCACGTTTGTAGTTGCGGTAATTTCATCACGTTTACTTGCCCAAATGGTTGCACCTTCGCTTGATGTTGCTGATACAGTGACAACCATCGTTTTAGTTGCATCATCCCATTGCCATTTAGCGACACCAAAGTACGTACCAGAATCTAACTCAAGCTTAATATTTGAGTCATCAATCATGTACCAGATACCTGGATCATCACCTGTTACTGAGTGATCTTCATTTAGTGCAATATGCATTGAACGAATAGCATCTGTATTTACATCGTTACCATGATTGATAAATTTGTAATAACCGTAAAGTTCATTTGCCACAACCATGTTGTCGCCTTCAAGCGGTACGTAGCGCTGCGGTGAAGCCATAGGCCAACCTAATGAGTTAATGAACATTTCATGTACGCGAACTTGGTGCGCTTCTGTATTTTCAGGGAACTCAGTAGACGTTTGTGGAAAACGCGTATGCGTGATTAATAAATGACGTCCTGTCGCTTCATCGTAGTAAGCAGAGTTATGGCCCGGTGATTGGTAGCCCCATGCAGGTGCTGTTTCGCCAAGTTCTTGCGTGTACTCATAGCCGCCCATTAGTTTTTCACCAACTTCTAAGCCGCCTAATGTTGAAATATCGTTACCTGCGTTGTCTAGGTAAGGGCCATCCGGTGTTTTTGAACGAGCTACACGGATATTGTAACCACCGTTTAAGTCAAGGCCACCAGTAGAATAAAATAAGTAGTAATATTCACTTTCTGGACTGTACATTACGAAAGCACCTTCGATGAAGCGCCCAGCACCACCAAGAAGGTGTTTTCCATAGCCTTGACCAGCTTCTGGCATGCCCGCTTCTTCGTCCATAGCCAGTATAAAAATACCACCATGATGAGAACCGTACACCATCCACAGTTTGCCGTCTGTATCATAGAATGCCGCTGGGTCGATCACATTCGGATCTATGCCACCATCATAGGTCGTTTGCCCGTTATCTAGAGGGTATGCAGCAAACTCAGCTTCATTGCGATAGCCGCTACGTAAGAAAATGCCTTTGTTTGTATAAGGGCCTTCAATATTGTCGGCTTCAGCTAATCCTAAATAACCTCTATCCCAACAAATTTGATCATTAGTTATGTCAGTCGTTTTGGTATTGTCTTGTCCGCAGCTATTATAGTAGAACCAAAATTTACCATTTGGTGATTGAATTACATCGGCTGCCCAGTTACTAGGGTAACCATCGGTCCACTCAACGCCTTCGGCTATTTCTGCTAAGTAATTGTAATCAAACAACGGGCTTTCATTGACCTGTAATACATCTTGCCCGTCTACTTTTACTACTGAAGGCGAGGAAACCATTTCCCAGTTCAAGAGATCAGTTGATTTAGCGGCAGCAAGGTGTGAACCAAAAATATAATAAGTGTCGTCAACTTTAACGACAGAAGGATCGTGCACGCTTACATTGGTAACCATTACGCTACCTGATTCAGTGTATTCAACACTGCTGCTTACTGTCGGTTTTGCACTTTGCGGGTCGGCAACCGCTGGTGCTGTGTCAAGCTTAGTACCATCTTCTTTGCCACAACCTGTAACAGCCAAAGAGCAGGCTATGACCATGGCTAATTTATTTAATTTCATTTTATGTGTCCTCTTGAAACTGGGATTCATTTTTTTTATTCGATTGTTGTCAATAAAATTGCCGCGTGCCTATATCAAACTAATAAGAACGTAGTATTGTAATTTTATAGTATGATTTAAAATGTGCAAATACTTTTGCAAAGGTAATTGGTATGTAAACATGAAGTATCAGTGTTTACAATATGTACAGTGTGATTTTAATTTTCTCAAGTTGTCATTTTTGGCGTTTTTTTCGGTATTTTTGCGCTATTAGGGAAGTTTTTTACTTATCTGAAAGAGAGGATTTTCCGTTAAATTTGTTTATTTGTATTACATTTGAACATTAAAAAGGGCTCTTAAAGAGCCCTTTTTGATATTACTTGTCTTGTTTACTTAGACCTTCAGTGGTCATGATAATACGTTTAAGTGTGCCATCTTCGTTGTAGTAAAGTGGCTCAATCGCCACTGAGCGACGAAAACGCCCGCCACTTGGTTTGCCATCAATCGGTGGTACAGCACCAGTATGGTAAATAAAGTAGTCTTTACCTTTGTACTCGATGATTGATTGGTGGTTGGTTTCGCTGTTACCTGCGATTTCATTCAAAATACCTTTATATTCCCACGGCCCATGAATGCTTTTACTCATGGCATAACAGATCTTCTCAGGGAACTCACATGCGTACGATACATAGTAGTTGTCGTTTTTCTTATGAACCCATAACGCTTCGGTAAAGTTTGGTAAATCTAGCGTTTTAATTTCACCATCAAGAGACAGTAAGTCGTCGCTTAGCTTTACGTATTTTGGCATTAGGTTACCAAAGAACATGTAAGTATCGCCGTTTTCTTCTGTATAAATAGCAGGGTCGATGTCGTCCCAATCATTTGGCGTATGCTTGGTCATATCATCGGTAACCAATGCATGGCCAATCGCGTCTTTAAATGGACCTGTTGGTGATTTAGACGTCGCAACACCAATTGCAAAACCTGGTTTTGTGTCGTTGTGACGAACGGTTGTAAAGAAATAGAAAGTGCCATCACGCTCAATCATGTGTGAAGCCCATGCTTCGCCCTTAGCCCATTTAAAGTCGGTTGCTTTCATGATTGGGCCGTGTTTTTTCCAGTTCACCATGTCTGTTGATGAAAAGACTAACCAGTCGTGCATTTCAAAAAACACATCATTATTAGGTGCTTCATCATGACCTGTATAAAGGTATACGGTGTCATTGTGAACAAGTGCTGCTGGATCTGCAGTAAATACATCGGTGAATAATGGGTTTTGTGCAACGGCTAAGCTGCTCGAAAAAAGCAATGGCAGCGCTAACGCTTTCAATTTCTTCATGAGTGTCCTCTGTGACTAATAATTGTTGTTCGAACTGCAGCTTTTGTACTTAGAGCTCGCTCTGAATGACCAGATAATACACAGTGTATGCCTGATTATACTGAGTAACTGATTGTTTACATCGAAACAAACCAGTAAAAGTGCAGCAAAAAATAACTCTATATTGTATTATTGTATTTTTATCATAGTAGCACCAAAAAACGCCAGGTAAATAACTTGTTAGCCCTTTTTTGTTGCTCTGGATGAACAAAAAACAAATAAAACAAGCAAACAAACAAACGCTAAGTGACTGATAATAATGGGTCTACATAAATTCCCAAGATAAAAACGCAGCCCTTTTTTAGTTTGTAACGTGTTATAATTACAACGTTTTTTGTAAACACTATGGCACTAATTTTAATTTGGCTTTTTGAGTTGACTGTTAAATAATCATACAATATGATTAAAGTTCAGGCAGCAATGTATTAACATAATAAAATGTAGACACACTCGCGCACCGTTTTGACAACACACGATGCACAATGCAGTGGTCACTCTTCGGTAACTGAATGGGGAAAGTTCAGCGGACCGATATAACTATAATTTGGAGAACACCGCTTATGTTTAAAAGAACACACATAGCCAGTGCTGTAGTTATGGCATTTACCTGTCAATTTGCTTTTGCACAGGAGGAAGCACCAAACACTCCTGAGAATAACGTCGATGAGATGGAGGTTATTCAAGTATCAGGTATTCGCGGCAGTTTAAACAAAGCGTTAGATGAAAAACGTGCAAGCGTTCAAATCGTGGATGCAATTGTTGCTGAAGATATTGGTAAATTCCCTGATAACAACGTAGTTGAAGCATTACAACGTGTAACGGGTGTACAAACAACAGGCCGTGGTGCTGGTGAAGTAAGTGCGGTTTCAATCCGTGGTCTTACTGATGTTAATACCACAGTAAATGGTCGCGCTATCTTTACAGGTGCGGGTCGTGATGTGGCGCTGCAAGACATACCTGCAAGTTTACTTTCGGGTGTAACAGTTTATAAAACCCGTTCGGCGGATCAAATTGAACGTGGTATCGCAGGTGCGATCGATATTAAAACCCACCGTCCTTTCAACTTCGAAGGTGAAAAAGTTGTTTTAGCGGCACGTGCGATTTACTCAGATCAACCAGATGAAGTTGATCCAAATATCAGTGCGTTACTTTCTAACCGTTGGGAAATCGACGGCGCTGGTGAGTTTGGCGCACTTTTCAATATTTCTTATGCTGAAACACATTACCGCGATGACACCATCACTGCGGGTGCAGCGTTCCCATTCTTTACTGATAAACCACAGTACAACTACTCACCGTACTCACGTGTACCAAATGAATTTTGGACTCAAGGTACTGAGTTAGGTCTACCGACTGCAGCAGGTTCTACTTTAGACGTAAATGGTGAGCCAACTGAATACTTACTTGCACGTGATGCTATTTTTGGTACTTCATTCACCGGTCTTCGTAAGCGTCCAGCTGCGTCTGTCTCTTTACAGTGGGCACCTAATGAAACACTCGAAATCACAGCTGAAGGTTTCTACACAGGTTACGAAAACGAATCGCAAAACGCGATGTGGTTCTCAAATACATTCGAAAACGGTAACGGCTTCATTGAAACACCAACGGTGTTTGATGGCACTAACGTAGTTAAAGAAAAGCAAGCGATTGGTGCTGGCGGTTTCCAAAGTGGTGACTTTTCATATGGTAAAACAGATAGCTACTTATATGCATTAGGTGCCGAGTGGCAAGCAAGCGATTACCTAACCATCAACACAGAAGTTGTTTACCAAGACAGTGAGTACGAAACAGATTTCTTCGCAATGCGTTTTGACCGCACTGCATATGGCTTAGATGTAGACTTTAACGATAAAGACGGCGTACCAGGTATTGCGTTTTGGGATGATCCAAACACAGCGGTAAACGAAGCAGATATGGCTGCTATCGAAAACTGGAATGCAGGTACTGTTTATGACAATGGCGGCGGTAACGCGGGTGACGCATTAACTTTCACATTTGATGCTGAATACCTAATTGGTGGTACTTATTTTGATAAAGTGAAGTTCGGCGGTCGTTACGAAAAACGAACTGCGCAAGAGTACACGCGTGGTCAAGAGGCTGGTATTGCTAACACCTCTGTGGCTAGCTTAATTGAACAGCTAGCAGCGGCGGGTGCATCTGGCGATGGTACAGGCATTGTGTTCCAAGTTGATGACTATTTCGATGGCCGTGCTGATGTATTCAATAGCTTTGTAACTGCTGACGGTGGCTACATGCTAGATAACGGCGATGCTGTCCGTAGCGTATATGGCCTTGAAGCTGAAGACGTATACAAAACATTTGATATCGAAGAAAACTCGTACGCGCTATATGCAACAACTAACTTTTTCTTAACGGAAGATATCAGCGGTGAGTTTGGTTTACGTTATGTAAGCTATGAGCAAGACATGGACTTTGTTGCTGAGTCTGGCGGTATGAACTCAAATGTATTTGAAGAAAGCTCAGCAAGTGCTGATAGCAGCGCATTACTACCAAGCTTAGTACTAAACTGGAACATCACTGATGATGTAGTGGGCCGTGTCGCGTACACAGAAACACTACGTATGCCTAACTTTGCTGACTTAAACGCGCTGCAATACTGGTATGATCCTTTAACAGAAGGTGCTACCTACGGTACAGGTAATGGTGGTAACCCAGATCTTAAACCAACAGAATCAAAGAACTATGATGTATCACTTGAATGGTACTTCGCAGATACAAGCTCACTTTACGCAGCTTACTTTAAGCGCGAAATTGAAGGCTTAGTTGTTGCGGGTCGTAAGCAAGTTGTGCGCGAAGGCGATGATGGCGTAACACGCCCATATGTATTAAGTGCACCAGTGAATGCTTCAAACGGTGAACTGTCTGGTTTAGAAGTTGGTTTAGTTTACTTCCCAGAAAACTTACCAGAGTACTTAAATGGTTTTGGTGTGCAAGCAAGCTACACGATGCTTGACTCAGAGCAAGATACACCTGAATTCAATGAGCTAGGTGAAATCTCTGGGTATGTTGATTCGCAAATGGCCGGTGTTTCTGATGAATCGTACAGCATCGTAGGTATCTACGAGCGTGATTCATTCGATATGCGTTTATCATATGTATGGCGTTCTGAGTTCTACACAGGTAACGAAGCGGCAATCTTTGCTAACCCAATTCAGTTCTGGAATCGTCCTGAGCAAAGCTTAGATTTCCAATTTAGCTACAATGTGAATGATGACTTTGTCGTAACCTTTGATGCAACGAACATCCTAGATGACGTATATCAAAGCTACTACGGTGAAGGTAACGACAACCTATTTAACTTTGGTAACGGTATCTACTCACGTACATTCGCACTAGGCGCACGTTATTCTTTCTAAATTTCTTTTATAGACCTAAAAACCCCGGCTTTGCTGGGGTTTTTTATTGGTTTTTATAAACCAAACCATCGGTCGAAAAGAGTTGCGATTTAATAAGTATGATAATACTATTAATTAGATTAGCATTAAATTTACAAAAATAACGAACGCAATGGCCAAGCTGTGTAATATCTAAGGCTGTAAATTTATTTGATACGCAGTGTTGAAAACTTTTTAGCATTGCTTGAAATAGTGAGCGGCGGCTCATTATTGACCAATTAGGGTGTTGTTGTATGGAATCTCAAAAGTTATCCGTTGTAGAAAAGGTCGGCTTTGGTGCCGGCGACATGGCAGTAAATGTCATGGTTGCAGCGTTATTCTATTTTATGTCTTTCTTTTACACCGATATCTACGGGCTTGATCCGGTTGATATGGGTGTGTTGTTTTTAGTGGCGCGTTTTGTTGATGCCTTTACCGACCCTTTAATGGGGGTGATCACCGATAAAGTGAAAACCCGTTGGGGTCAGTTCCGTCACTGGTTCTTATTTTTATCTGTACCGTATGGTTTATCGGTCGTACTGCTCTTTACCACACCAGATTTCGACTACAACATGAAGTTAGCTTGGGCTTATGCCACATACTTGTTTGCGACCTTGATGTTTACCGGTGTTGCTATCCCTTATATCTCTTACATTGGTGTATTAACTGCCGATCCTAAAGAGCGTTTGTCAGCTAATGGCTACCGTATGTTCTTCGCTAAGATTGCCAATGTGGTGATCGTATTTTCAGTACCGCTGCTTGCCTCATATTGGGGAGATGGCAGCTTGTCGTATGGTTATAAACTGGCAATGGCATTAGTATCGGCTTGTGCCGTAGCACTATTTTTGTTTTGCTTTTTTACTACTCGCGAACGTATTACCCATGAGCCACAAACCGAAGGTGTACTTACACAATTAAAAGTACTTATTAAAAACGACCAATGGTTACTCCTGTGTGCAGCATGTGTGCTTGGTACGCTTGGCTATGCGATTCGTGGCAGTGTTGCTATGTATTACGCAACCTATTACTTAGGTGTACCAGATTTAGCGGGTGCCTTTACCAGTGCGGGTATTGCAGCATCTATTGTCTCTATGGTGGCAAGTACGTGGATCACCCAGCGTTACTGTAAAATGAAGCTATTCCGTCAATCACAAATCGCCGTGCTATTCATCTCATTGCTAATGTATTTTGTGGTGCAGCCGGGTGATGTAATGATGGCGTTTGTGCTTTATATCATCTTGTCATTTGTTGTTGATTTACATGCACCAGTGTTCTGGTCTGCCATTGCTGAAGCTGTAGATTACGGTGAAATTAAAGACGGCGTTCGTGCATCGGGCCTATCATTTGGTGGTATTTCATTCTGCCAAAAAGCAGGGGGTGGCTTAGCTGGCTTAGCAGGTGGTTTATTACTGGCATTCTTTGAGTACAAGCCTAACGTTGAGCAAACTGAATTTACCCTTATGGGCTTAGCACTGATGCTAACTATCATTCCGGGTGTATTCCACGCCTTACTTGGTTTGATTTTGAAAAAATACAAAATTACCGATGAGTACTATACGGATATGGTTATTCATAAACGCCTACCAAAATAACCATCCTTTAAACGCACACACTAACTAAGTGTGTGCGCTTTGCTCTTTAAAATAACAATTCGCTGGGAGACAACAGTATGAACACATTCAAAGTTAGCTATTTAGCAAGCGTTTGCGCTGCAATTTTAACTGTGACTGGTTGCAGTGAGCTGCCAACAGACAGTAAACAAACTGCTGCTGTGGAGCATGCTGAACATACCAGCGAACAACATTTATTTGCCCTAAACCAAGTAAGTTTAAGCGCCAGCCCGTTTTTACATGCGCAGCAAACGAATGTGCGTTATTTATTAGCACTTCATCCTGATCAGCTGCTTACTCCTTATCTGCGTGAAGCTGGCCTTGAGCCAAAAGCGCCTAACTATGGCAACTGGGAAAGCACAGGCCTTGATGGGCATATTGGCGGTCATTATCTTTCAGCCTTGAGCCTTGCATGGGCAGCCACAGGTGACGAAGAATTAAAGCAGCGTTTAGATTATATGCTAAGCGAGCTGGATCGCGCCCAGCAAGCTACAGGTGGTTACTTAGGCGGTATCCCAAATGGCGATGAAATGTGGCAGCAGATTGAAAAGGGTGAAATCAAAGCCGACTTATTCAGTTTAAACGACCGCTGGGTACCGCTTTATAACATAGATAAAATTTTCCATGGCTTGCGTGATGCATACGACGTAGCCGGCAGTGATAAAGCCAAACAAATGCTATTTAAGCTAGGCGAATGGTTTTTAGCGACCACTGCTAAGCTAACTGATGAACAAGTTCAACAAATGCTGTATTCAGAGCATGGTGGCTTAAATGATGTGTTTGCTGATATGTACTTTATTAGTGATGATGAGCGCTACTTAAAACTAGCCCGTCAGTTCTCTCATAACATCATTATTGAACCCTTATTACACAAAGAAGATAAGTTAACAGGCCTGCATGCCAATACGCAAATTCCAAAAATTATTGGTATGTTGAAGGTCGCAAATGCCAGCGATGACAAAGCATGGCAGCAAGGTGCTGACTTTTTCTGGAAAACAGTCAGCCAAGAGCGCTCAGTATCAATTGGCGGTAACTCGGTACGTGAGCATTTTCATAATAAAAGTGACTTCACGCCAATGGTTGAAGATGTTGAAGGCCCAGAAACCTGCAACACTTACAACATGATGAAACTGAGTAAGTTATTATTCTTAAAAACCGGTGATACGCGTTATTTAGACTATTATGAGCGCGCCACATATAACCATATTTTATCGTCACAACACCCAGAGCATGGTGGTCTTGTTTACTTTACCTCAATGCGCCCTGGGCATTACCGCATGTATTCGTCAGTGCAAGATTCAATGTGGTGTTGTGTAGGCTCAGGTATTGAGAATCACAGCAAATATGGTGAGCTGATTTATAGCAATACCGGTAAAGAGCTATGGGTAAACTTGTTTATTCCAAGCACGTTAAATTGGCAACAGCAGGGTTTGCAGATCACGCAAGACAGCCAATTTCCAGATGATAACAAGGTTTCACTGACCGTGAATCGTTTGTCTGAGGGGCAAAGCACTGAGTCGGTAATTCATATTCGTAAACCGTCTTGGCAGCAAGGTGAGCTGAGCTTTACTTTAAATGGACAAGCTGTAAGCGCAACCGAAAAAGACGGTTACTACAGCATCAGCTATGCATGGCAAAGCGGTGATAAGCTTGCCTTTGAGCTTAGTCCTAAGCTTTATACTGAACAGCTACCTGATGGTCAGCATTATTATTCGGTGATGTACGGACCTGTTGTAATGGCCACTAAAGTACAAGCATTTGCAAATGAGCAGCTTAACTTTGTTGCTGACAATAGCCGCATGGGCCACATTGCCGCAGGGCCGACTTGTCCGCCAGAAGCTCTGCCAATCATGCTGAGTGAGCCAGAAAAGTTTATTGCCGATCTCACTCGTAAACCGGGCCAAGAGCTCGCATTTATCGCCGATAAAAATGTGGCGATTGCCAAGCAAGGTATCGATAACACAAAGAGCACAGAGCTAATTCCGTTCTTCCGCTTACACGATAGTCGCTATCAAGTGTATTGGCCGCAGCAAAGCGAAGCTGAGTTCACGCAATTTGTTGCCGATGCAAAAGCGGCTGAGCAAGCGAAAGAACAGCTTCGTTTATTAACCGTTGATCAAATTACACCGGGTGAGCAACAACCTGAAGTCGAACACGACTTTAAAGGTGAGGGAACCCGCGCAGGTGTTAATAATGGTCATCATTGGCGCGATGCGACAGGTTGGTTTGAGTATCAGCTTAGTAACCCAGAACAAAAAGCGGTTGCTTTGCGTATTCGCTATTTTATTGGCGATGTGAACCGTCAGTTCTCAATTAATTTAAATGGTGAGCAATTAGCTGGAGTTAGTTTGCCTGTAGGTAAACCAACGGATGAGTTCTACACCATTGATTACCCATTAACAGAAGCAATGAAAAAGTCGAAAACGCTTACTTTACGTTTTGCTGCCGACAAAGACTCTGTTGCCGGTGGTATCTATGGTATTCGTTTAATCAACGCACAATAAAGAGTTGGCTATGTTAAGCAACAATGTGTTTGCGACGGCTAAAGAGCATGTTTTACCGTCGCTTTTAGATAACAGCGCTGAGCAACACAGTTTTTACCAAACACCCACAGGGCTTGGTTATCGAGTGATTGAGCAAGGTCAGGGGGATAAACCTAGTTGGGATGCTACTGTGACTGTGCATCAACGCGTTACCCTTACAAATGGTCGGGTGTTATTTGATACTCGCAAGCAAGGCGCTGCTGTAGAGTACGAAATTGCAGAGGCGATAGTGGGCTTGCAAGAAGCGTTGCAATTAATGAATAAAGGCAGTCGCTTTGAGGTGCTAATACCTGCACATCTGGCGCGTGATGTGTACAGCGCATTTATTGAAGAAAAGCATCTGCAAGGCTGCCAAAGCCCCATGCTCGTTGATATTACCTTGGTTGATTTTAGTTAATAACACCTACTTTCAACCTCAAGCTAGGCCATTTAATTAAATAAAAAACCTGCAAATTTTGCAGGTTTTTTTGTGTGTTGGATAATTACTTCTTAAGTTTGGTTTTAAGCTTATTTAGGTCGGCGGGGTTAACAACCGGCCAATCGTTTTTCCAACTCATAGGTAAAATACGTAGCTTTTGCACGCCGTTATCGGCTGTTTCGTAGGCGTGTAATACTAAATAGTCTTTACCATCAAAGGTGTATGCGGCATTGTGGCCAAGGGCTGCCCAATCTTTATTACCTTCAATCACTAAACTACCACCGCCATCAACCATAGAGCGACCTTGTTGATCTAAGTATGGGCCTTCGATGTTTTTACTGCGGCCTACGCGTACGTTGTAAGTACTCTCTACGCCACGGCAGCATTTATCAAACGAAACAAACAGGTAGTAATAGCCATTCTTTTTAAAGATATAAGGTGCTTCAATTGGGCCATGTTCCGTGTTTGGTCGACTCGCAATGTGATGCCATTTTTCAGGTTTTGCTAAGCGCACCATGTCATCATCAAGTTGTACTAGTTTAAGACCACCCCAGAACGAACCAAAGCTCATCCACGGTGTACCATTGTCATCTTCGATAATTGCTGGGTCGATAGCGTTCCAATCGTCACGCTCAGGCACAGATTCAACCACAATGCCGTAATCAATCCACTTGTAATCAGGTGATGATGGGTCAAGGGTTTCGTTAACCGTTACACCAATTGCTGAGGTGTTTTTGCCAAATGCAGAGACTGAGTAATAAAGATAAAACTTACCGTTTTTCTCGTACACATCGGGTGCCCATAAGTGGCCATCAAAACTTGGTGAAATACGCTTTGCCCAACTTGGCTCATCTTTAAAAACGCGGCCGGTAAGTTTCCAGTTGGTTAAATCTTTCGATTCATAATAGGTAATGCCTGGGCCTGTGCTAAATACATAGTACGTGTCGCCTTCTTTGGTCATTACCGGGTCGTGAACTTCAACTTGCTTTGCAGATACGGCTGCGGCAGAAAAAAGTAGCCCTGTTGAAAGCCACTTCATTGCGTGTGTCACCTTACTTACGGGTCTCATGCTTGAATACCTTTTGTTGTTTTAACTCTTGTGTTCATTCAGCTACTATATAATATGTAATACAATATTAACAATAAAATCAAGACGAAATACAGGACACATTATGCTCAAAAAATTATCTCGGCTAACGCTTCTTAGTGCGTTAAGCGCCTCGCCATTGTCAGCCTTTGCTGATGCTAATAGTAGCAAGAATTTAGCGCCAATTGATAACCCCATTGTACTCAAACGTGCTGATCCTTGGTTAGTTCGCGATGATAAAAGTGGCTGTTACACGTTTATAGGTAGTTCGCCGAAATTTGATGAAATTGAACTACGCCAAGCTTGTCGTTTAAACGATTTAAAATTAGCTGAGCCGAAGGTTATTTGGCAAAAGCGCGATAAAGGCCCAATGAGTGTCAACATTTGGGCCCCTGAGCTACATCAGATTGATGGCAGTTGGTATATCTATTTCGCCGCAGGTGATATCGAAAAACCGTTTAGTATTCGTATGTATGCACTTAAAAACGACAGTGATGATCCGATGCAAGGTGAGTGGCAAGAAATGGGGCAAGTAACTAGCCACCTTGATAGTTTTTCGCTTGATGCCACAAGTTTTACGCACAAGGGGAAGCGTTACATGATTTGGGCGCAGCAGAACCAGCCTGCAACTTATAACTCAGCTTTATGGTTAGCTGAAATGGACTCACCAACATCAATTAAAGAACCCATTATCGCGATTACTGAGCCAACCCTTGATTGGGAAGTGCAAGGCTACAAGGTGAACGAAGGTGCTGCAGTCATTACCCATGGCGATAAAATATTTGTCACTTATTCAGCCAGTGCCACCGATCATCGATATGCGATGGGCTTGCTATGGGCAGATGTGAATGCTGATTTACTTGATCCTACTAGTTGGCATAAAAAGGCTGAGCCGGTGTTCACCACCAATGTTGAGCTAGGTCGTTTTGGCCCAGGGCACAACAGTTTTGTAAAAGCTGAAGATGGGGTAACCGATTTAATGATTTATCACAGTCGTGACTATAAAGAGCTGAAAGGAACACCGCTTACAGACCCAAATCGCCATGCGCGAGCACGCATTATTACGTGGGATAAAAACGGTTTTCCAGTGTTTTCACCAGAACTCGCTGATTAAAAAAGGGCGCCAATTGGCGCCCTACAACTTTGGGAACGAACGATTACCAGAAGCGGTAGTAAATAAAGGCAGTAATACCAATAATACCCGCAGTATGAATGTAGTCCCACTTATCTAAGCCGGCAGCCACTTCTTTCATGGTTGCTTTATCTAGGCTTGAGAAAGTAAGACCTTTCAATTGTTCTTCGTCTGCTTGTTTGGTGAAAATACTTACCACAATCATAATCGCAACGACCACGACAAATAGAAGAATACAGTAATATAACCAGTTCATTGTGGTGATCCACGCAAATGATGAACCTGTTAAATCATCTTTAAATGGCAGTAATACTAAGCGGATCATACCAAGCACAAAACCTGATACTAAGCCCACAAAACCCGCTGTTGGAGTGATGCGTTTACTACATAAACCTAGTAAAAATACCGCAGCAATACCTGGTGCAATAAGAGACTGCACACTTTGCAGATATTCATAAAGCACATCGGCAATTAAGCTCATGACGGGTATCCACAGAAGACCTAATACAACAATCACGATAGTGGCAATACGGCCTACTTTCAGAAGGTGCTTCTCAGATGATTCAGGTTTGAATTTCTTATAAAAATCAATGGTAAATAAGGTTGCTGATGAGTTAAATAATGATGCTAAAGAGCTCATAAGAGCCGCTACTAAACCACCAATTACAATCCCCTTAACGCCGGCTGGTAATAGCTCAGCAACTAAAGTTGGGAAAGCTTGGTCAGCACTTTCATAGCTAATAATACCTTTAACATTCAATGCGTATGCAATCATGCCTGGTACTAAGAAGATAAATACAGGAAGTAATTTTAAGTAACCGGCGAACATGGTACCGCGACGCGCTTCTTTAATGCCTTTTGCAGATAAAACACGTTGTACGATGTATTGGTCGGTACACCAATACCAAAAACCAATAATGAATGAACCAAATACAATGCCAGGCCATGGGAATTCAGCATCTGAAGCACTGCGAATAAGATGCATATTAGCATCGTTGATACGCTCAACTTCTGCCCAGCCACCTACTTTATCTAGACCAACAACTAATATGACTAAGGAGCCAATAATGAGTACAGGGGTCTGCAACACCGAGGTCCACATAATGGCTTTCATACCGCCAAGTACCGTATAAATACCGGTGATCACCACAAGCCCAATAGCTGAAATCCAGAAGAAGTCGATGCCCCAAATGCTCTCGATACCTAAGATTGTTTTAAATGCGATACCGCCGGCATAAACAGTTACCGCAACCTTGGTTAATACATAACTAATCAATGAGATAACAGATAAGAAGGTACGTGATTTAGAGTTAAAACGGCGCTCTAAGAATTCAGGCATGGTGTAGACTTTACTACTCCAATAGAAAGGCACGAAAATCCAACCGAGTAGTAGAATGATCCACGATTGCATTTCCCAGTGAGCCAGTGCCATACCCGATTGTGCGCCTGAACCTGAAAGGCCCACTAAATGTTCCGA
This sequence comes from Pseudoalteromonas sp. S1650, assembly GCF_005887195.1. Classification (NCBI taxonomy): domain Bacteria; kingdom Pseudomonadati; phylum Pseudomonadota; class Gammaproteobacteria; order Alteromonadales; family Pseudoalteromonadaceae; genus Pseudoalteromonas; species Pseudoalteromonas sp. S1650. Next base: position 67,639 of record NZ_PNDF01000008.1, read on the forward strand.
GCCAATGTTCGATGCGAAAATAGAGGCACCAATCACTAACCAACTTGCATTACGACCCGCTAAAAAGTAATCAGCGGTGTCTTCTTCTTTTTGTCGCATAGACATCACGACAACGCCTAGTAACAGGACAAAAAATCCTGCTAGCACTGCCCAGTCTAAGGTACTTAGTTCGACCATCGTGTGTTCCACCTAATTTTGAAAGAGAATTTTGCTTTTTTAGTTGTTGAATAAAAATATTATATTATAAATAAGGTAAGTGAAAGAGATTTGTTAAAATAAGGTGACAGTCTGTAGGTAAAATGGTGACTGTATTGTTTGAAATATAGACACTTGTATTAGGCTGTTTTTTGCTTGTTATTGATTTTAATCAATTATTTCCAGGATGACGGAATAGCTTTATAGATGTATCATATTACTCAGATCTTTTGAGGAACACACATGGCGCGTTTAGAAAATTTAAACCTATCACAACAAGTTACCAATGAGCTTGGTAAAGCAATAATTGTTGGTGATTATAACACTGAAACGGGGCTACCAACCGAAGCACAACTTTGTGAAGTGTATGGTATTAGCCGCACAGCTGTTCGTGAAGCAGTGAAAATGCTTGCTGCAAAAGGACTGATTTCTTCTCGTCCACGACAAGGTATTCGTGTTGAGTCGGCGGAGAACTGGAACTTATACGACACAAGCGTATTAAAATGGTTGTTAGAAAGCAGCCCATCACTTTACGTACTTAAAGAATTTCTACAAGTGCGCTTGGCGATTGAGCCACAAGCAGCAGCACTTGCAGCAAGAAAAGGCGACCAAGCAGCCATTGCAGAAATTAAAATGGCACTCGATAAAATGCAAGCGGCAGCAGAAGAGCCAGAAGGCGTAATGCATGAGCCAGATCTTGCCTTCCACACAGCAATTTTACATGCCAGTGGTAACCGTTTTTTCTATCAATTACGTGACTTTATTCGCACCGCATTACACGTGAGTATTCAACATACTACACCTGCTAAGGGCAATAAAAAGGCGATCGCTGAAGAGCACTTTAAAGTGTATAACGCGATTGCAAGCGGCGACCCTGAGCGTGCTAAAAACATGATGACGTACATGATTGATGAAGCAATGGCGTTTATTGAAAAAGAAATCGCCGACAAAGAAGCGGCTCAATAAGTATCGCTTCTTGACGTTGTAATTACTTTAAAACAAAAGGTTATCATGCCAAATTCAAACGAGCTAAAAACAGTTTACCCAAGCCTTGCTGGTAAGAGTGTGTTTATTACTGGTGGTGCATCGGGAATTGGTGAAGTAATGGTAACGCGGTTCTGCGAGCAGGGCGCGAAAGTCACCTTTGTTGATATTGCAACTGAGCAAAGCGATGCGTTATGCGCTAAATTAGCGGGTAAATATGAGTTTGACCCGCAGTTTATCCATTGCGATATTCGTGATGTAGAAGCCTTAAAAGCGGCCATTGAGCAAACGCGTCAGCAACAGGGTGACATTGGTGTGTTAATTAATAACGCAGCCGATGACACCCGCCATGCCGCTGAGAATATGGATGTGAAATATTGGGAAGATAAGTTTGCTGTTAACTTGCGCCCGTGTTTCTTTTCATCGCAAGCTGTAGTTGAACACATGCAGCGCTTGGGCGGCGGTAGCATTATCAATATGGGGTCGGTAAGTTGGCGTATTAAGCAAACAGGCATGCCAGCCTACACAACCGCAAAAGCGGGAATTGAAGGTTTAACCCGTTCATTAGCTGCTTCATACGGTAAAGACAATATTCGTGTGAATTCACTGGTTCCGGGTTGGGTGATGACAGAGCGCCAAATGACTCATTGGCTAACCCCAGAAATGATTGAAGATGTTCGTTTAAGTCAGTGTATTAACGAAACAATACAACCAGACCATATAGTGAATGCCGCGTTATTTTTAGCTGCTGATGACAGCCGCATGATGACAGCACAATCACTGATAGTGGATGCAGGTTGGACTTAATTAAATTGTTAGTTGCTTTAAGTTAAATTAAACCAAAGAAAAAATTTTACACGATCCAAATAGTACTATAATAATAAATAATTATTTTAAACATTTGAATCTAATAGTTAGGAAGGTGGTAAGAAAGTTTGACCGACTTTGTACTTGTTTATTTAATTCTGATTATTGGCGCTTGCCTGCAAAGTGTTATTGGCTTTGGTTTAGGCATGCTATGTGTGCCTGTGCTTTACTGGCTTATGCCAGAGCTGGTGCCTGGGCCAATGATTTTGAATGCGCTGTTTTTAACGTCGGTGTTAATGATTAAACACCGCGGTGCGATAGACATGAAACAGACGGGCATTTCCATTATTGGTGGTGCAGTGGGAGTTATTCTTGCTGCTGTGGTGATGTGGTATGTCAATGCGAAGCAGTATCAACTCTTGCTAGGAGTGAGTATTTTGATAGTGGTGGCGTTGTCTATCATAGGTATGAAACCGAAAATTTCCACTATTACAAGCTTACTTGCGTCAATGTCGTCAGGCTTTTTAGGTACCACAACGTCAGCCGGTGGCGCGCCAATGGGGCTACTCTATCAAGCTGAAGATAAAGACAAAATTAAAGCAAACCTAAGTGCCTTTTTTGTATTTATAAACTTGTTTGGCATTATTGTATTGATGCTAACAGGCTCTGCCGATATGGGCGATGTAAAGCTGTTCTTTTTTTGCTTACCCGCCATTTTAATTGGCTGGGGCTTATCGTTTGTGATCAACAATAACCTCAATGAAAAGGCCATTCGCGGCATCATCTTGCTGGTTGCGGGTTTATCTGGTCTAGCACTTATTTTCATACACAGATAGAATGAGAATAGTTCAGCTTTTTGTGTAATGAAGCCAATGCTCGATGACACCATTAAAATAATCATTTCTAGCCAATGCCAATTGGGCGAAGGTGCCTATTTTGCTAAGGCACATAACTGTTTATTTTGGGTCGATATTTTAGGGCAGCGTTTGTTTCGTTTGCAGTGTCAATCGATGCGAGTTAGCCAGTTTACTATGCCAGAACCGATTTGCTGGGTGATGGAAACCGAGCAAGCTGAATTAATCGCAGGCTTTGCCAAAGGCATTTATAAGCTCAATAGTGAAGACTTTAGCCGCGAACTTCTTTACTCAATCGATCACGAACCCTCACAAAACCGCTTAAACGATGGTAAAACGTCTCGCCAAGGCTTTGGCTTTTTTGGCTCAATGGACTCTCAAGAGCAAACCAATAGTGGCAAGTTATACCGTTTTGGTCATGGTCAGGCTCCGACAACGGTTGATCATGACTACACAATTAGTAATGGCCCTGCGGTAAGTAAAAATGGCCAGTTTCTATATTCTACAGACTCAGATAAACAAACAATCTACCGCTTCACTCTGAATGAGCATGGCGAGCTTGCAGATAAACAAGAGTTTATTCGCTTTACTGACAATATGGGTTTTCCTGATGGCATGACTGTTGATAGCGAAGATCATCTGTGGGTTGCTGCATGGAATGGTTATGGCGTGTATCGTTTTGCTCCAAACGGTGAGCAAGTACAGTTTATTCGCTTACCCGCACCGCGTGTTACGAGTGTCGCATTTGTAGGTGAAGAGCTCACGCATCTGGCGGTGACAACAGCGGCAGTAGGGCTAGAAGACTCAGTGCTCGCTGATTACCCGCACAGTGGTGGCGTGTTTATTCTTGAGCCGGGCGTTAAAGGTATTGCTGAAACGCCCTTGAAGCTATAGGTTTTCCATTACTTGATAACGCAATTCGCCAATAAACGAGCGTGCTGCCGGGCCAAGCTTGTCACCGTCTTTAAAGAGTAAATGTAACTTAGCGCTGCGACTGCTGTTATGGGTTAAATTAAGTGCTTTCATTTGCCCTGTCGCAAGTTGTTTTTCTATCGCGACTTTTGGTAACCACGCAAAGCCCAATCCATTACTGATCATATCAATCGAAGTGCGCATATGAGTGACGGTCCAGCGCTGATCGGCACCTAACCAGCCACCATCTTGTTTGTGCTTATTCGCTGAATCGCGAACAACAATTTGGCGGTGTGATTTTAAATCTTCGAGGGTAATTTCACGCTCTATCGCATGCAAGGGATGATCTGGGTGGGCGACGGCAATAAACTCGATATCACATAACTCTTCGTGAAAGCTTGCCGCAATTGGAAAGCCGGTAATAGCAATATCAACCTGATCGTTTTCGAGCAGTTCATTGCCCCCCATTAGTACAGACTCATGCAGCTCAATACGCAGTTGCGGGTATTGCGATGACGTGTCGTTAAGTACCTTATAAAGTAATTGTTGTGGGAAAATAGCATCAACGGCAATGCGTAACTTACTTTCGATACCTTCACCCAAAGTTTGCCCAATGGCCTCAACTTTAGCGGCTTCATCGAGTAAGTAATTGGCGCGCCGTAGCATCATCTCGCCGGCTTCAGTGAGCACGGTTTTACGGCCTTGAATGCTGAATAATTTTACATCGAGCGCAGATTCAATTTTGCCAACTGCGTTATGAATACTCGATTGGCTTTTATGAATACCTTGTGAGGCTTGGTTAAAGCCTCCAAATTCAACAACAGCACGAAACATGCGCCACTGTTCTAGCGTAATTCTTAGCATGATGTTCCTTTGCTTACTTAACTACCTAATAGTACCTGTAAATGCTGATAAAGTTTACTTTTTAGCATTGGGCAACTCAATATACTCAAGATCATCACCGGGGATTTTAGCAAAACGCTGTGCTTGCCAATCTTGTTTTGCTTGCTCGATGCGCTCTTTGCTGTAAGCAACAAAATTCCAGTGTAAATACGGGACTTTATTGAATTTACTGCCACCGAGTAAAATAAAGCGGCTGTGCATTAGAGTCGTTATTTCGTGTTTGCTGTCATCAAGTAGCACAAAGTCGCCTTGGGTATAGCGAGTATCACCCACACTAATTTCACCGTAAATAACATACACGGCGGTTTCATGATGAGGGTGCGGTTTAGTAATATGACTACCTTGCTCGGCGACTGTATCGACATAAAACATCGGTGAGTAGTTTTTCACTGGGGAGCTTAAGCCATAGGCATCACCGACAATAAGTCGCATCAGCACGCCTTTTTCGATTTTCTCAGGCAATTGCTGTTTTTTGATATGTTCAAAACGCGGTGCTATTTCGGTCATACTCTCAGGTAAAGCAACCCAGCATTGCAGACCATTAATGTCGTGCTCGCTCGCCCGCACTTCAAGGCTTTCTCTTTCTGAGTGCACTATACCGCGACCTGCGGTCATCCAGTTAACATCGCCGGGTTCTATTTGCAGGCTATTACCTAGCGAATCGCGATGGTAAATACTGCCAGTAAATAAATAAGTGAGCGTTGATAGGCCAATATGAGGGTGAGGCCTCACATTTATGCCTTCACCGCGAGGAAAGTGGTTTGGCCCCATGTGGTCAAAAAAGATAAATGGGCCAACCATTTTTTTGTCAAAATGCGGCAAGATGCGTTTTACATCGAGCCCACCAATATCGTGGCTGGTTGCTGTTAATAACGTTGCCATTTTCGCGCTCCCTTAAAAACAAATTCAGCCAACAACTTAGGTCATTGGCTGGTAGAAATATTACGCCTGACTACGTTTTAACACTAGTTGATCTAGGCTGATTTTGCCTGCACCAACACTGGCTAATGCTAAAAAGCCGCCTGCCATCGCAATGTTTTTGTAGAACATTAAAAATTGCATTTGATCATCAAGTTGAAAGTGGAATAGCAAAGCGCTGACTAAGCTGAAACCAGCAAAAGCGATAGCGGTTAGTTGTGTTAAAAACCCTAGTAAAATAAATAACCCGCCAACAATTTCAAAAGCAATCACAAACGGCAGTAAGAACTCTGGTAAACCTACTGATGCCATGTACTGTGCAGTTGCATCAAAGAATTCTATTTTGCTAAAGCCAGTTAGTAAAAAGATGGCCGATAAACTAATACGCGCCAATAAAGTGCTAATATTTTGTAAGTGTGGTTGAGCTGAGATTAAAGTAAAAAGTTTCATAGTAGGTATCCTGTTTAGTTGAGCAGTGTGTCTGCGATGGAGTAACTATAGGTTCACTTTAAAAGAATTAAAAATTGTAAAAATAGCGTTTATCATTCTTTAAAAGAGAATTTAAAAAGAGGTAAAATATGAAGTTGTTGTTATTAATAGGGTTTTGTTTTTCGGTGGCTAAAAGTAGTTTGGTGTTTGCTGAACAAAATTTACCAAATAGTCGTCATTATGAGTTGCTAGCTTCAGATATTGCTGTGCAGCAAAGCTGGCAAGTTAAAGACGCAATCAAAGGTTATGAGTTGCTGGAATATCAAATTAACCTTAATAAAGGCACTACTTTAAAGGTTGATTTTGCTCCATCAAATTCAAGCAGCTACTTTAATATTTTACCAAAAGGCAACCCAACAGCTTTGTTTGTAGGCCCGGCAAAAGGTGATCATGCCGAGATTAAAATTCCTGATAATGGCGATTATGTGATTCGAGTGTTTTTGATGCGCAATGCTGCGCGCCGTGATGAGCAAAGTGAATTTACAGCAGATATTAGCGTCGTAAAAAGTACATTAAAAGGCATGCACCCAAGCTGGGATGTCGATGGTGATGGGGCAAATGATTGCGAGAAAGACGGTAGCTGCGATCACACGGTTGACTACAGTCTTCCTCGAAAGTTGAATTAGGCCTTTATTGAGGCCTAATCAGCTTATTATTCAGGCGCTACTTCAAGTGTTGTGAATAATGAGTAGCGTACGTTATCGATATCGGCCTCTGTTGGTTTTTGATCAACTGATGCTTCAATTAGATACATATCGGCGTGAGCGAATGTCACCGTAAAGAAGCCTTTTTTATCGGTTGTTACTTTCACTTCGTCACGCTCGTTGCGGTAGCGTGCACTACCACGAACAATCGCAAGCTCAACGTCGGCAGCTGGTTTGCCATCCATTAATAATTGGAACTTAGCTTCTTCACCAGCAAATAGATCGTTCGGGTGAGTAGGGCCTGAAATTTCTAAGCCTTGACCAAGTAATGTTGGCTTAGAAGTACCATTACGGCTGACAAAAGTATCAACAGTTGCGATTGATTTTACAGTGCGCACGTCGGTTGCGCCTGCTGGTAGGTCTGCTTCTTTTTTACCTGCGAACACACGGCCGCGATTGCCATCTTTGTCTTTATAGAAAGTCATTAGCATTGGCTTTTGCTGCATAGCAATGTGGTAAGTACCGTCTTGCGTTAAGCTCACTGCCGCTGAGTTTTTGCGTTTTAAATAGTATGCGCGAATCGTTTCTTCGACCGGCTTACCATTTGGTGCAAGGGCAACTAATAAGTTGTCGTCATACTCTGCGCCTTTTTGTTTTGGGCGGTATGCTTTATCTGGGCTAAATAACTCATTAGAAATACTGGCATCGATCATCACGTAGTGAGTTTTCTCACCAGATAAAGAAGTGTGAGATGGCATTAACCAACGGGCATGTGCTTGTGCGTAGCCAGATGCAAGTGCTGTGAAGGTCACAGCGCCGATCAGCGCTGTTTTTAATAATTTTAATTTCATTGTTTGTCCTTAATTACTGGTAATGGTAACAAAGCTAGTCGCGAACTCTTTTTCGCCTTTAATTGTGACTTTGCCGTCTTTTGTTAAGTCGATTTCAACGCGGGTGTAATCTCGGCCACCTTCTTCACGTACAACTTCAACATTAAGTAGGTAGCTGCCAGGTTTAACTGGATTACCCTTTAAATCTTTACCTTGCCATTCAATCGTATAAGTACCTGGGCGTTTTGTTGCACCTGTCACACCATCAAAGTTGTCGTTGCTACGACCGGCTTTTCGCCACCACTGACGTAAGTCTTTAAACCATTCAGCTTTTTCGACCCAAAGTGCAATCGTGGTAACGTGTTTACGTTCAGGTGTTTCTAGCCATAACGCCACGTAAGGGCGATGATATGGAGAAACATCTAGCTCAGGTAAGGTAAATTCAACGGTGAGGTTGGGATCTTTTGCAAAGCTCAGAGGGCTGAATAAACAGCTAATTAGTAGAGCAACGAGTAAGTGGGCTTGTTTCATTAAGATACTCCTTTAAGTTGAGGCACCCAAACTAGATAAATAACCAAAGGCGTGGCAACACCAAGAAGCGTTAACCATAGACCTGCGGCACGTTTTTTACGGTTTTGAAAGAGGATAAATAATCCGGTAATAGCAAACAGAATCATCAAAACAGCTGAAATATCAATCACCCAGCTCCATGCTTCACCTGTATGACGGCCCTTGTGTAAGTCGCCGATCAGACTCATAAAGCCACCGGTTTGATAATCAATATTAAGTTCACCGGTTTGAAAATCGATTTCGGCGTAGGCAAAGCCAGCCGGAAGCGGGTAGTCGAGCATTACCAAGGCATCTTCTTTTTCCCACTCAATACTTTTTACATTGCTGAGTGAAAACTGCTGTTGCATGTATTGTTCTATTTCAGGGTAAAGGCTTGGCAATGTGTCGAGGTTTGTTTGCGCTTTTTCAAATAACTCTGCAGAAACAAGTAGTTGGTTCTGACCATTATGTTTATCATTTTCGAGCCAACTAACGTGGTTAAGGATGATGCCGCTGACACAAAATAAAATAAGTAAAAAGAATAAGGCCGTCGAAAGGTATATATGCAAGGCACGGCTAACGCTATAAAAGTTGCGTTTGTTAAATGAGAACATAATGCGGTTTATTCGTTAAAGATACAAATATGATAATGATTTGTATTACTGATAACAAGCAGGTTTACGTTCTTTACATTTCTTTGTGCTAGAAATGAATAGCGAGATAAGCCATAACTGCTAGCTGCGAGCTGAGAAAACAGGCAAGCAACATCAAGCGCATCTGTGTGGTTATATTAACTTGAATTAGGGTTGGTTTATTGGGCGCAGATGGGCGGTTAATTAAATAAGCTAATACGCTCAATTCAATCAATGCCACAAGATACATCACCCAAATTGGCGCGGTACTTTGTAGTAAAAAAGCATATCCGACAGCCATACCAAAACCTGCTAATAACTTAGCACGGGTAGGAACAACCTTATGCTCTTGCCAAAACCTTAACGGTTGGCCGTATCTTGGGTGGTTTAGCAGCCAGGCAGAAAGCTTGGGTGATGAGCGGGTAAAGCACGCCAATGCTAGTATAAAAAAGATAGTCGTAGGCATCACAGGTAATGCAATACCTATGATACCTAAACCCACCATCAATAACCCGAGTAATTGATAGCAGCCATTTTTATAGGCGTTAAACGCCGCTCTCACATTCATCAATAAAGTTGGGCCTGATAAAACTTAAATCGTTGTAGTGCTTGCTTGATACCTATGATCAAGTTGGTTTGTATTTATTGGTTTTAGCAACATAGTCTACACCATGTTGTTTATTTAACTTTAGCTCAGCTTAATATTATTAGCTAACGCTATAAGTAAACTTACTTCAAACAAATGAAAAGCCCAGTTTAAACTGGGCTTGTAGGTCTTATTTTTGGCTATTTCTAGAAATAATAACCAATATTGATATTGAAGCGAGTTTCGGTGTCGTCGCTGTCGCCAGCAATTGAGCCGCCAACAAATGGTTGGTTTTTCGCTTGTACAAAATCAAAATAAGTGAATAAGCCACCTGCGGCAACAGATACCCCTGTTACATTCATCCATGTATCTTCGCTGTTATCTGACTTGTCATAAATAATGCCGTAGTCATTATAAAACTGCAGGTTTGTTACCGGACCCCATTCTACAGGCAGGCTGTAAGCGATATTGGCATTAGTCATGGTTGCTTCTGCGGCAATGCTATCGTAAAACGCATAAGCACCCACAGCCATACGGTCGACGTTGTCGATATCGTAGTTATACTCACCATGCTGAAGCTGGAAATTCCATGGGCCAATAGTACTGTTTAAGTGCACAGCCCAAGCGTAGTAATCACCGGCTTTATCTTCGCCGTCATGTAAGCCACCCGATAACGCAGAAACACCTAGCTCGGTGGTGCCGCCGTCATGCTCAAAATGATAGCCATAACGACCAGAGAAGGTATTGTACTCACCAATTGGATTGGTTGGTTCGGCATAAACACCTTCATCAGCAGAGCGGAAACCGACAACATCATATGAGTAGCGGTCGCTTCTGTCGTCTACATAGCCGTCAACGCCACCTAGCTCATCATTTTTGAAAAAGCCAAGATCAATTTGCCAGTTATCAGCAATTTTGCGCTTGAATAGAACACCTAAATCATGATCATCTTCAAGACCTATGTAATAAGTAGTGCCAAAGAAATAGTTGTGCGAGTTGTAAGGCCAGTTACCAAAAGGCACTTTGGTAATACCTGCCTGCACCTGCCAGTCTTCAGCAAAGTCATAGGCTGCATAGGCATATTTAACTGCAGTCATGTAATCGAAAAAACGGATCTCAGCGTTAAGCTGTACATCACCGACATCGCCTGCAAAATTTAGTCTGAAGATGTCAAAGTCGAAGTCGCCACCGCGGTTTTTATTACCATCGTCATAGGATGTATGGCTGAAGTTGGTACGTACTGCACCCCCAACCTTAATGCCAGATTCTTTTTTAGGAGCTTCAACAGCCGCTGTTTGCTGCTCAAGTTGCTTTTGTTGCTTTGCTACTTGTGCATCAATTTGCGCTTGTTTCTCGGCTTGTTGCTGTGATTTTTCTTCTGCAGCATCAAGTTTGCTTTGCAGTTGCTGCATTTGCTGTTTCAGTAACTGCAGCTGTTTTTGAAGGTCATCAATTTCAGATGCCTGACTAAGACTTGAAGTTGTGCCCAAGGTTATTGCGAGGGCTAACTTTGATAGTTTAAGCATGAATTTTCGCTAGTGTTGGAATGGGTACTACCAAGCATAGTTGATATTCATGCTGAACCCAAGACTAGCCACAGAAAATTAATATTAATCAATCAGTTTTAATTTTTACTGTGGTTCTAATGTCTTGGTGATTGCGCCAACTTCAAGTAGTGGTGAAGCATCAAGCTGATCTGCATCCATCATTGCGGCAATACGTTGCATTGATGAAAGTAATAAGCTTTGTTCCCACTCTTCGAGTGCTGAGAACTTTTCGATGAAGTGTTCTTGCAGAGGTTGAGGTGCTTGTTCTAATAGCTGTTTACCTGCTTCTGTGAGATGCAAACTAACTCGGCGTTTATCTAATTGGCTACGTACACGGGTGATCAGGTTACGGTTTTCTATACGGTCTAAGATATTGGTAACCGTAGCCGGGCTTAAATTTACATTTTGTGCAATGCGACTAGCGGTTATGCCATCGGTTTGTGCAACCTCGTTCATAATCAGTAATTGTGGGCCTGTTAAGCCTGAGGTTTTATTGAGCTGTTTTGAATGAAGGTCGATGGCTCTGATCACTTTGCGCAGCGACACTAGTAGCTCGTCATACTTTTGCATGTTTCTGTCTCTTAAATAAGGCGGCGTGGAACAACCGCAATCGCAAAATATTACACATCTAATAAATTGAGTTCAAATAAATAATAACTATGTGGCTTATAATTTGCGGCCATAAAGGTTGTTATCGTGTTTATTTATTAATTAGAGTAGAAATTAAAACATAAAAGTTGAAATTTAGATGGAGTAATTGTTGTTAACACTTAAAATGCAACTACGAGGTGACACCATCACTTTGTAGTAAAACAATTTATACAAATAACTAAATATTATTTACTAAAAGCCACTGCATTGGGTAAGGTGGATTTTTCTTTCATTAAATGGGACGAATTATGAAGTTATCGCCATCAGTTACGATTGAGCAAAGTGAAACCGGGCTTGAATTTATTAAAGTTGCTAGTGAGTTTTGTAGCGCTACTATTTTTCTGCAAGGTGCGCAGATCACTGAGTTCACGCCAACCGATAAAAAGCCACTATTATGGGTCTCAGAATTAGAAGATTACCAAGAAGGCAAAGGTGTGCGAGGCGGTATTCCGATTTGTTGGCCATGGTTCGGAGTAAGCCAACATGAAGGCTGGCCAGCTCATGGTGTTGCTCGCACAAGTTTATGGCGTGCAGAAGAAGTGAAAGAACAAGACGATTCTATTTATATCAGCTTGTCATTACCGATGACGCAAGTTGATGAAAAGTATTGGCCTTATAAAACTAAGTTATTGGCTGAGTTTATTTTAACCTCTAGCTTAGAGCTACGTTTAACAACCACGAACTTAGATAACCAAACAGTACAGTTTACTCAAGCACTGCACACCTACTTCCCAACACCAGCAATTGAAGAAACAAAAGTAGATGGTCTGCAAGGCGCGAAATACATTGAATTTGCTGAAGGTCCATTTGAGCAAAATGAATTAGTGTCGTTCGCGCGTGAAACAGATATGGTTTACACCGAAGCAAAAGACACTCAGCGTATCATTACACCTGATGGCATTATTGAAGTAGGCCGCGAAAATTCAACATCCTGTGTACTTTGGAACCCATGGATTGATAAATCAAAACGTCTTTCAAATTTTGCTGATGACGAATATCACGTCATGCTGTGTTTAGAAGCGGCTAATGTCCTTGATGATAGTGTTGAACTTGCACCAGGAGCAAGCCATACACTTGCAACAAAACTACGCTGGGTATAATTTATAACATATAACAACTCAGTGTTAGCACGTAAGGCCGGCACCGCTGGCCTTTACAAGGAATTACCGTGTTTAGTAATCAACAAATAGAAACCCTTCCAAAGCATCAAACGATTCAATTCCAACCACTTGCAGATAATGCGATATGGCATGTACAACTAAATTGGTTGTTGTTTTATGTGCCTCTAATGGCCGTGATTATTGCTGTACGGCACTTTAATCCTGCCGTTAGCCAAGCTATTGCTACACCTTGGCTTTTAGTTTTGCCATTGTTGGTAATACTGTCGATGGTTTACAACCTTTACAGCGTTCGCGCCAAAGGGGTGGCAGTAAGAGAGCATGATATTGCCTTTAAGCGAGGTTTAATTTGGCAACAAATCACCTTATTGCCTATTTCTCGCGTGCAACACACCGAAATTCATCGCGGCCCAATTGAGCGAAAGTTAGGACTCGCAACACTCAGGCTTTACAGTGCCGGTGGCATGAGTGCTGATTTACATATCAGTGGGTTAACGGACGAACAATGCAATGATGTCCGCCAGTTCGTGCAAAGTTATGGTGATAATGCAGCAACTCAAGAAAATGAGCTTGCCGATGAGTGAGCAACAATGGCAACGCGTGTCGCCATGGGCGCTACTGTATTTTATTGTTCACTTTGCACTGCGCTTCATAAAAGATGGGCTGCTTAATTTACTGCCTATTTTGGTGTTATTTGTTACGCAAGTTGAGCAAAAGCTGTTTTGGGGGCAAATAGCTGTTGCCGTGGCCTCTTTAGTTTTAGTGCTGTATGCCTTTGCTTATTATCGTAATTTTAAATACCGCATAACGGATGGTCACGAAATACTGCTCAATAAAGGGGTATTTAAAAAAGAGCGGCTAACCCTAAAATTTGCTCGAGTACAGAACGTAAACATTGCCGAACCTTTTTATTTTCAGCCAGTTAATTTAGTTAATTGTATTTTCGATGCCGCCGGTAGTAGTGCTCAAGAAGCTGTGATCCCGGGAGTTAAGCTTAGCTATGCCGAGCAAGTTCGTGAACAAGTTATGGAATTTAAGGCTCAGTTACAACAGCAAGAACAGCCGTCTATTGAGCAGAGCGAAGCAACAGATAAACCGAAAACCTTAACGATCAGCAATGCTGAAATTGCTAAGTTTGGTTTGATGTCGAACATGGCAATATTGGCATTGGCTGCACTTGCTCCATTTATGAATGTGATTTTTGAGTACCTCGAAAAAACCATCATAAACCGCCTAGAGGCCATACTGAATGAGCAAGCTGCGTTCGTTGGTAGTGCCGCTGCAATCGCTGTGTTAATCATGGTTGTTGCCATTGTTTTATGTGCTATTTTACTTTCTGTTGTCATGGCCTTGGTGCGCTTTTTTAACTTTCAGCTGTATTTTCAGGACGATAAGTTTAAGCGTGTGGCAGGTTTATTTGAGCGCCAGCAACTCTCGATCAGCGTGTCGAAAATTCAAAGTGTGCAAATCAAGCAAAATATTATTGCTCGGCTGCTTAATCGCTATACCTTAATTTGTCCACAAGTGAGTAGTGGTGGTATGGCAGCTGGGGTTGCGGCACATAAAAATAAACAAACGTTAGTGATGCCAGTAATCACCAAAGAGCAAGTGCAAGCCGTGTGTGGCTGGTTATTTCCATGGTTTGTTGATTTAACAGAGCTTAACTTTGTTAAGCCTGAGCGCGCTTTACTTTATAAGAATACGTTTTTATATGTGGTCCTACCTACTATATTTTCTGCTTTAATTTTCAATGTCTTATTTGATGCTGCTACGATGCTGTGGAGCATTGTCGTGGGCTTAGTTTTGATGATCGGTGTGTTTTTGAATTATCAAAAAACGGGTGTGGCTATGTATCAACATGACGGCCGCTTTTTTGCCGTATTTAAAACCGGCATGCTGGGTGTGCAGTATCGTGTTTTTGAAATCTATAAAGCACAAAGTGTCACCACAATAAGCACTTATTTAATGCGCCGATCACAGCTTAAAAGCTTGTATATACAACTTGCTTCTGGTTCAGTATCAATGCCTTATTTAAAAGCAGAGCTGGCTGAGCAGTTTGCTGATTTCGCCCTATATGAAATAGAAGGCGTCGAGCGGAATTGATTTTAAATGAAAATAATTCTCAATATCATTGACCTATTTGGGTTTTTGAGTATACTTTCTCAAAAGCTACAGATGGAGGTTCGCAATGATTTATTTACTACCTATTTTAGCTATTTCAGGTGTTGTCGGATTGCTTTGCTATGCTCGCAATAAGAAGGAGTGTAAAGGTCTTTGCGTAAGTTGTGCAGTGACTTGTATTGCTTTGCTTGTGACTGGCGCGATGGCTCTTGCGGGTCTTGGTGCATTGAGAAGCAGTATTATGTTTGCAGCGACAATATTTATTGTTTATCAATTACTAGGCTTGGTTCGCCCACTTAAAATCGAGTAATTTCTTACACTTTTTAACTTCAGCCTTTTTAAAAAGCATCGCATACTAATCCTTAAATTAAGTAACTTGCTAATCAAGGATTGTGATGAAAAAAGCCCTGTTAACTGCGGCACTACTTGCTGCTAGCCACGCTTCAAGCCAAGAAACTTGGCAAACCATTCATACCGAACACTTTAACGTGCATTTTAGTACTGAGAATCAGCAATGGGCCCGTTCAGCAGCAACAGAGCTTGAAATTGTTCGTGATAAGGTTTTAAAACAGCAAAACCGTGCCCTTGATGAAGTGGTCGATGTACTGGTTTTCGACCCGTTTAACGCCTCCAATGGCTTTGCTTTGCCTGTAACTAATAAGCCTTTAATGGCCTTGTTTACAACGCCCCCGCAATCCGACACGGTGATTTCTAACACTGATGGCTGGCAGCAGTTATTGATTTTGCATGAATATATTCATTTAGTGCATCTTGCTCAGCCTACTCGAAGCGACGTGCGCCAAGCTATTCGTAATAGTTGGGATATTTACGATTTAGTTGATGGCGAAATGCCGCGCTGGGCTGCCGAAGGCTATGCAACGCTGCTTGAGTCGAAAATGACAGGCCGAGGCCGTTTATACGATAACCTTTCAGAAGCAATACTGGTTGAATTTGCCCAGCAAGGTGCGCTGCCACAATATAGCCAATTGAGTAGTACCGAAGGAGGCTATTTAGCTGGCTCAATGGCGTATTTAATGGGTTCTCGCTTTCTTGCTTGGCTCGAAGAGAACTATTCAGCGCAAACTCTTGATGCAGTTTGGACACGTATGCAAGCGGTTAAAGCACGTGATTTTGATGAGGCCTTTAGCGGGGTATTTGGCGATTCACCTGAGCGCCTATATCGTCGTTTTATTGCCGAATATACTTATAAAGCAATGGCTAAAGAGGTAAGTGAGCAAACACTTACAAGCAAGCTTTGGTTAGAGCTTGATTTATACGCTTCGAACCCTGTTTTAAGTTTAGATAACAGTAAACTTGCGATTGTTGAGCGCAACAAAGATGACGAAACACGTTTAGTCATTTATAGCACTGATGACAATCAACAGGCTGCCGATGATTTTGCAAAGCAGCAACAAGCGTTACTTGATGATGATCCTGTCGATATCGCAGATAAAGCCCCCAATGTCTTTAAACGTAAGCAACAACATGTGCTTCAGCAAATTAATAGGCAAGGTATAAAAAACCCGCAGTGGTTAGACGAAAATACTCTGTTTTTCACTGCCACAACAACGGTTGCTAAAGGCTCCATTCAAGGTATTTCTGATTTATACCGCTATGATATCGACACTGGTAAAGTGAGCCCTTTGACGCATCATGCAGGGCTGCGCCGTTTTAGTATTAGTGATAACGGACAAACTGTTTATGCTGAGCAAACTCAGCATGGTTTCTCTGAGCTAGTGCGCCTTGACCTCAATACGGGTGTTTCTACCCCTTTATTTGAGAAAAGCCTAGAAACGGTTTATGACTATCCATTACTAAGCCCTAATAAAGCTCAACTTGCTTATTTAAAAGCGACATTGAATGCCAATTGGCAGTTGTATATACAAGACTTAAGCTCTCAAAAATCACTTACTGTGCCAATGCCTGAGGGCTATCAGTATCTGTCACAACCTAATTGGCAAGCAGATGGCAAAGGGCTATATTTTGTTGCCGGTAAAAAGAAAGCTCTCGATTTATATCATTATGATCTACAAAGCAATTCACTACGCCAATTAACGCAAGGCCAAGAAGCTGTTGCACACCCAATGGCAATGAATAATGGTGAACTTTTGTATTTATCGATCACTGCTGAAGGGCCGAATATCAAGCATTTTGCTGAGCAACCACAAGGATTAGAGGTTGTTGAATTTGCTAAAAGTGCGGCGCCACCACGAGGGCAAGTAACGAGCGAAGTATTACCTGAGGCGAAAATCTACCCGCAAAGCCCAACTGAGCCAGCCGATTATGATATTTGGCAGCAAAAACCAACCTTTTCGTTGGCATCTCAGTACTATTCGGCTTCATCTTCACTGCTTACCCTTGGA
This sequence comes from Pseudoalteromonas sp. S1650, assembly GCF_005887195.1. Taxonomy (NCBI): domain Bacteria; kingdom Pseudomonadati; phylum Pseudomonadota; class Gammaproteobacteria; order Alteromonadales; family Pseudoalteromonadaceae; genus Pseudoalteromonas; species Pseudoalteromonas sp. S1650. The sequence goes on from NZ_PNDF01000008.1 coordinate 84,742, forward strand.
GTAAAAAGCAATGACTTTTTAAAGCAGCTCGATTTACAGGCAGGCTATAGTGCTGATTTACATGACAAAGCATTAGAAGGGGTGTTCGCGGCCGTTAAGTACTCAGCGTTTGATTTAAAATTTAAAGCGCTGTTATTTGATTACGACCTTGAATCAGCAAAACAGTACCACTCACAAATGCCACTAAACATTAGTAACACAGGGGCGCATTTAGCTTTGAGTTACCCGTTGCAGTTTCAGCAGCTTAGTATTACGCCGAGTTTGAGCTATAACTACAGTGACTTTAGTAATGGGGATGATCAATGGTTAACGCTTGGCCTTGAACAAAAATGGCAACATGATAGACAGCAATATGGTTTTGCTCAGTCCGTAAGTGCCCAGTGGCTATCCGGTGATGCTGACTCGAATAATTGGCAGGGCTATAACTTTGCTACCGTATTGAGCGGTTATGCCTATGATATTCCAGTTTATGTTAATTTTGCTCAGCAATATCGCGATAACAGTAGCCTTGCGCTTGGCGGTTATGAGTCAAACTTAATTAATAATGACACGCAAAGTGGCTTTGTTGTTGCCCCTGAGCTGCCGTTTATTAGTCAATTAGGTAACCGCTATAAAGGCTATGGCGGGGGTATTAGTTACAAAGATTCATTACCTTGGCTTTATTACCAACAGCATCAGGTCGATAACCGAGTTTATGCACAAAGTTACGGTCTCAAGTGGCAAGGAGACTTTAGCTTTGGCATGGGGCCTGCAGGTTTAAATGATGTAAACCTTGATTTTGGCGTCGCCCGAGTAGAAGGCGACGACTTTGAAAATGATTTACGCGCTTGGCTAAGCTTTTATTACTCGTTATAAACTAGTGTTGACCTTTTAAGGCGAAAAGCTTGGCGTGATAAAGTGCTAGTTTTTCGTCTTTATTTTCTATCTCAATGGCTTTTTCTAGCCATTCTTTGCTGCTTTGTTCATTACCTTGCTGATAACTTACAATCGCTAACTCTATATATGGTTCAGATAAATACGGAGCTAATGCGATAGCCTCCTCGAGTTGTTGTTTTGCCTTGTAAAATTGGCCATTGTTACGAGCGTTAATCGCTGTAGCGAGTAACTCGAACGGGTCTTGTCTAAGCATAGCAAGTTGTGAATTGAGCTGCTCTGCCAATACGTGATCATTCAGTTGCTCGGCCAGCACTGCGTAATTATGTAGTAAATTCGTATCTTTAAAGCCATGCTGCATCGCTGTTTGATAAATATGTTTTGCTCCAGCTAAATCACCCGATTGACGATGTAATACGGCAGCTAAATTGTAAAGCGCAGCAGAATTTGGTGTATATTCATTGGCTTTTAAAATATAGCTGTAGCTCAAATCAAATTGGTTAGCAATAAGTGCGTCGCTTGCTAAATTGCTGTAATAACGGCTAATTAAGTCTTTTAGTTCAGCACGGCCGGAATAAAAACTACCACGAGCAGGAAAGTAGTCAATGACAGTACCTGGCGGTACCAAGTAATTATCTTCTTCACTTAAAGGGGCATAGACTTTGGTGCGAAAATGGCCTGACACATACACTATATTATTTTGCTTACTATAAACAGGCTCACTTGAGACCGCTTGGAAACCAGTTTTGAGCCCGACTAGTTGCGCGTATGCGTGAGTTAAAATTGCTAAACTAATGCAATTGCCTTGCTCATTTTGTAATGCCTGTTGGGCATTTAAGGTGGCGCTAAAATAATTAAAATTACTGAGCTTATTTTCTAAGTATTGATAAAGAACTTGATCATCTCTTAAATAGTCACCTTGGTGTCTTGTGAAATAGTTAAGGAAGCGTTTTTGTTCCTCGGCTGGTAAGGTAAAAAGTTCAGGGTCTTTTAGTTCAACTTGTTGAAAATGTTCATTGTTTAGTAAGCTGGCAACGCTAGGAGGGGGGGCTGACTGTTGGCTTGTACTCTCGCATCCAGCCAAAAAGGAAAATAAAACAATTACATATAAAATTGGCTTCATAGCTTTTCTCTCCTGAATACTATCCGCTCAATGTACCCATATTGCAGTGACTATTCAAGTCAGTCGCTAGTGTCATCAGCTGTAAACAGCTTGTACGGATATCTTGCCAATAGCCAATTGTATATTTTTTATTCTTTATTGCATTCTAAAACTCTCTCATTACAATGCCGCGCTCTTTTAAATCGCTTTAAAAACAGTTGTTTACTGAATTTTTATGGGAGATTTATAAATTACTAACTTATTAACTAAATTGTAACGAGAGAGGTCTGTTTTGGCGCACTTTTTGCCGATTATTTCATGCTTTATTTTAGCGTTTAGCTTTTATCCGCTTTTAAATAAGATCCGTAAAAATCGCAGTGTGTCGGGCGTTTCGCTGTTAATGATGAGCTTTGGTGTTGCGCAAAGTGTGTATTTCATCACCTTTAATTTGTTTTTTCAGCGTTTTTACATGGTTTTGCCGTTTGTTGTTACCGGCATGCTAAGTGGTGTGATTCTTTACTACTTTGTTCGTTACAATGCTGAACGAAAGCAACGCATGCAGCTAGCTGGGTTATTAGCTATCTCGGTCGTGCCTTTTGGTTTGTTGCTTAACCCTCATTATGAAACAGCAACGGTGCTTAACTGGCTCACCTATGTAGGTTTAGTCATGAGCTCTATTCGTGTTATGCCGCAGACTTATAAAACTATTAAAAGTGGTGATATTAGTAATTTAAGTGCGCGCTACTTCAGCCTACAGTTTGTTGCTGGAAGCTGTGGCCTTGCTGCCGAGCTTGCTATGGCGACACCAAGTGTGTCTCACATACTAACCTTTGTGATGATATTACTGACTAATGCAGCGCAATTAGGATGTATTCAGTATTATAAATCACGCCCTGCAATGGCTTAAACTAAAAAAAAGGCTGCCAAGTGGCAGCCTTTTTTGTGTTGCTAAGATTATGCTTCGAGGGCTTTACTAATTAAGCGATCGATATATTGCTTATGCGCTTTAGCTGCGGTGTCTGCACCCCAAGGCACGCTCATATCAGCAATTTGATTTAACTGATAAAGCGCGGCAGCTTTGGCTAGGTTATCGTGCTTGCTCGCTTTGCCTAAACCAGCGATCGCGATTAGCTGATTCACATATTCAACTTGTAGATTGTGACTTAGGGTGTTTGCTTTTTTGCTGTCTACAAAAATGCTTGCTGTTAAGTCATTCATAAATTGGTTAAGTGAATACTCGTTGCCATACATTGCACTGTCTGAAATACGCAGCATAACTGCTGGGTGCAACAACTGAGCAAGTACCAGCTTTTGCATACCTAAAATCATGCCATGTGGTTTAGGGTCTTCGTTCTTACCATAATGGTTAAAGCCACGACGTTGCTGTAGCAGGTAGTTATACAGTGGCTGCATACTAGCAAGCACATTTGGCGAGAATACTTTGTCGGCTAATACTTGCATTGCATGTTGCTGGCGCTCAAGTGGCACTGGCGTAAATGGTGCGCCATTTTTGTCATCACCCACCACATTACGTTCTACATAAACACCACCAATTTGACGAGATACCACGCCTGCTTGTGTTCTGTAGCTTCTAAATAAAATGTTCGCTGAGGTAACCAGCTGTTGGTATGACTCACCATTAACCGTGGCATTGTCTTTAAGTTCAGTAAACAGCTTATTGATAAGCTCCATACGGTCATCAGCATATGCGGCAGGGTTAGATGACATATCGCCAATCATCACACGTGGGTCGATATGGCGGCCTGGGGCACGCATATCATCAGCATCATTACCAAAAGCTAAAGCATGCTCAGATGAGCGTGCGAGAATTTTTTCAAGGCGCTTCTGCTCAGCTGCTTTATCAGCCAATGCTTGGCTGTAGCCGTACTCAATCGCCCAATCATCGTAAGGGCCAGGTTTGGTTTGGAAGATATCACCTTGCTGCATACCAATAGGGGCAATGTTTGCTGGTGCATAGTCCATAACAGAACCCGTTACGATACCTTGCGTTTTACTCTTATCGTGAACTTCTTTTTCATCCCACAAGATAGATGATTTCATATTGTGGTTAAGACCAAGGGTATGGCCCACTTCGTGTAAAACAAGCTGAGTTAAGCCTTGGCGTAAAATCTCTTTGTTTTCAATGCTCGCACCTGTGCCTAAGCCTTTAGCAAGTAGCATGTTTTCTTGAATGCTGTGGCCCAATGAGCAATGTAAATCGGTGCTGTTTTGGCTAGTTTCAAGCGTGGCTGCACCTTGAGTATATAAAGTGTCGTACATCCAACGGTTTTTCATGAAAACATACTCTAACATGATGTCAGAGCCTAATATTTCACCGGTTAATGGGTTTGCAAGGGCAGGGCCATAACCGCCAAATGGAGGGCGTGGTGATGCAGTCCAACGTAACACGTTGTAGTTAATATCGCCCGCATCCCAATCAGCGTCATCAGGTTGTACTTTTACTTCGATGGCATTTTTAAAGCCTGCTTTTTCAAATGAGCTATTCCATGCTAGTACTGCATCACGAATAGTGTCTCGCCACTCAACTGGCGTGGTATTTTCAATCCACCAAGTGATCGGTTTAACTGGCTCAGAAAGTGCAGCTGATGGGTCTTTCTTTTGTAAGTCCCAGCGCTTGATGACATCTTCATATGGTGCCCAATCTGCTGATGTCATATTGTCGAATTCGTTAGTGAAATAACCAATACGCGCGTCATCTTGGCGAGCTTGATAATCATTTTTCGGTAACGCGACAAATGAATGCTGTACTTTAATTGAAACATTACGAGGGTCGCTTACGGCTTTTGAGCCTCGCACTGTTGGGTTAGCATTAGAAAATACATAATCCACCACAACATCTAGGTTATTTGGGTAAGGGCGCTGTTTAACGATTCGCGATTTTTTGTCGTTTAACTTACCAAGTTTAAAGCGTTTGCTGGCATTTTTATCTTTTGGGTTTGCCCAAGGTGACACTTTATGCAGTGCTTCACTTAAAAAGAGCTTATCAACTTTAAAAGCAATTTTACCGTCTTCTTCTTTTTCGATTTTAATACTCGCAAGGACAGCTTCGCTGATGTTGGCATCGGCAGAGCGTGCTAGGGCTGAGTTTTCATCAAATTTATAGCGCGGTGTTTTGCTAATAATATCAATGCGGTCAAAGTATTTACGAAACTCAATTAGCTTTGTCTCGCGATATGCCCCTCTGAAGTGACCTGCGTCAGTAACACCATCAACGGTGTGAGCAAAGTACACAAATGGTGTATCAAGTTGAGATTGGTCGATCACCATTAAGTTATCGCCGGTTTTCGCATCTTGGTAAATGCTGAAAACACCGGCAAACTCGCTTTTATCTTTGATCATTTCAGCCAGTGTTTTTGGCTTCTTTTCTTCTTTTTTCGCTTCGGCGGCGTGGCCATTCATGGCAAACGCTAAGCTTAGTGCCAGCGCAATGTTTGTTATTTTCATTGTTAACTCGTTCCTTTAATTATTTCTCAATCAAGTTTAATGAATTAACCCTTTGATAAAAGGCTGTTTGTTAACAAGTGTGAAAGTAGTGTTGTAAGCCTCTGATATTAAGTGGTTTTTGTTTGTAACAAATTGTTCTTAGATAAGTTTTGGTTTTTGTGTTGCCAATTTATCTGTTTTTGTAACAGTTCCTTACAAATGTCACATTAATGTTTCTGTCAGCTTTGGTATGATAGGGCCAGTGAAAATATTATAGGTGTAAGTTATGCGCACAAGTTTATTAAAATGGATCTTACCGTTTGTTGCATTAATCGTTGGTGTTGCTGGTTTTAAGGCAATAAACGCGATTGCTCAAGAGCCTAAAGACAAGGATGTAGTTGATGTGCGTCCTTTAGTACAGGTTGAGCCAGTAGCAAGTGATGATCATCAAGTGATTATTAATAGTTACGGCGAAGTGAAACCGCTTGAAAGTACCTTACTTGCCTCGCAAGTGGCAGGTGAAGTTACAAGCTGGCATCCAAATTTTGTTGCTGGTGGCATCGTAGCGCGTGGTGAAGTGTTATTTACCATCGAAAAAGATAACTACGAAGCAGCTGTACTACAAGCTGAAGCGTCACTTGCCAGTGCTCAAGCGGCACTGATCGAAGAGCAAGCACAGGCTAAAGTGGCAGAGGATGAAGCAAGACGTTACCCAGAGCGTGAGCGCACCGACTTATTCCTACGTAAACCTCAAGTTTTAAGTGCACAAGCAGCTGTTAAATCAGCGCAAGCGGCATTAAAACGTGCCGAGCGTGACCTTGCTCGCTGTGAGGTGAAAGCACCTTACGATGCACTGGTGATCAGCCGTGAAATTGGTGTTGGTCAATACATTAATGTAGGCAGCCAAGTTGCTGAAATTAATAATATTGAAAGTGCAGAAATCATTGTACCAATTGCTGGTTTCGATAGTGTATTTTTACCAAAACGCTTAAAAGGCGTTAAAGCGACCATTATCAATAAAGGCTTAAACAGCTTTACTCGTGAAGCCGAAATTGACCGTGACCTAGGCGTTGTTGATAACGCGACGCGTATGAGCAACTTAGTTGTTCGTGTTGATGACCCATACGGCTTAAAGCACGACGTACAACCTATTAAATTTGGTGCTTACGTTCAAGTGAACTTTGCCGGTGCAACATTACAAAACATCTACCGTTTACCGCAGTCTTTAGTGAATAACCAAACGGTGTGGATTGTGAACGGCGAGAATAAACTTGAACCACGTAAAGTAACCGTAGTGCGTGAAGAAGGTGAGTACTTCTATATCAGTGATGGCCTTGAAGTGAATGACCAGTTGGTTCTAACGCTACCTGAGTATCCGCAAGAGGGTATGGAAGTGAAGATTGCTGGAATGAAAGAAATGACAAGCGATGCAGAAACTGCAGCGGTTGAAAAGCTTTAAGGTAGCACTATGACTGATACAAACACAGAAAAACAGTCTGGCCTTATTGCCTATTTTGCCAATAACTCGGTCGCTGCTAACTTAATGATGGTGTTTATCATCATCATGGGGATCATTAGTTATTTCACTATTCAGCGTCAGATGTTCCCGAATATTGAAATTAACTATATCGAGGTACAGGCCAATTATCCGGGTGCCTCACCACAGGAAATTGAAGAAAGTATTCTGATCAAAATTGAAGAGTCACTAAAAGATGTCACCGAAATTAAACGTGGTGTATATCGTTCGTTCCGAAATAGTGGCACTGCAAGTTTAGAGATCAACACAGATGCAGAGCTCACTGATGTACTCGATAAAGTGAAGCTACGAGTAGACAGTATTGCGACTTTCCCTGCGGGCATGGAGCCGGTGACGATTAGTCAGGTTGAGTTTCGCCAAGACGTGATTGGTATGACCCTAGTAGGTGATATTCCACTGACTGAGTTAAAGCCTGTTGCAAACAAAATTGAAGATGAGTTATTGCAGTTATCTAATGTGTCGCTGGTGCAAAACGATGTACCACTTGATGAGATTGCGATTGAAATTGACCCAGATTCACTGCGTCAATACAACCTTACTTTAAGTGATGTGGCCAGTGCAGTACGTCGTTACTCTGCGAATATTTCGGCCGGTCAATTACGTACTGACGCAGGTATTATCTCGGTACGTGTTGAAAATCAATATTACAATGGTGATGAGTTCCGCCAGATCCCAGTAAAAATTGGCGCTAATGGCGCGAAAGTACTGCTAAACGACATTGCTGTGATCAAAGACCAATTCACTGAAGGTGAACGCTATTTTAAATTTAATGGTGAAAATGCCGTTTATTTATCTGTAAAAGCAACTAAAGAACAAAATATGATCCCGGTTGCTGATTCAGTTAAAGCCTTTATTGAACAAAAGAATAAAGAGCTACCAGCCGGTCTTCGTCTTGTGCCACTGATGGACATGACTTATTACCTAAATGCCCGTTTAGACATGATGAAAACCAACCTTTTCCAAGGGGCTATCTTGGTGGCCATTATGTTGTCTATTTTCTTACGCTTTAAGCTGGCACTTTGGGTAATGATTGGTTTACCTGTGTGTTTCTTAGGGGCAATGATGATGATGCCATTATTTGGTATCAGTATTAATATCGTGTCGTTATTTGCCTTTATTATGGTACTCGGGATCGTGGTCGACGATGCCATAGTCATAGGGGAGAGCGCCTACACCGAAATTGAGAAAAAAGGCGGTGGTGTTGTAAACGTGGTAAATGGGGCAAAACGTGTTGCTACCCCAGCAACATTTGGTGTTCTAACAACAATTGCTGTATTTGCACCGTTTACATTATCAAGTGGCCCAGAGAGTGCATTTTTCTTCGGTATAGCAGTGGTGGTAATTCTGTGTCTGATATTCAGTTTGGTTGAATCAAAACTTATTTTACCAGCGCACATTGCCCATACTAAGTTTCCGCCAATTAATCCTAATAGCTGGCGAGCGCGCTTTAACAAACGTTTCTTTGAGTTTGTAAATGGTCCATATAAGCGTTTTATTGAGTTGTGTGTTGAATGGCGCTGGTTTGTACTATTTGCGTTTATCGGTTTATTGATTTTGACGTTTGGCTTAATTTCTTCAAACCAAGTGCGTGTGGTACCAACACCAAAAGTACCTCAGGACTTTCCGCAAATTCGTTTAGAAATGAATGAAAATGCCTCGGATATGCAAACAATTAATGCTATTCGTGAAATCGAAGCCATGGTTAACAAGGTAGACCAAGAAACAGAACGTGAATTTGGCCAAAAGCTAATTCGCGATATCTTAGTGTTCAACCAAGGTCGTACTGAAGCACAATTACTTGCTCCGCTGGTAGATGAAGAGCTTCGCCCTTATAACGCATTCGAACTATCTCGTCGTTGGCGTGAACAAATGCCAAGCATCCCAGGTGTGAAATCACTGCAAATTTATGATGATGTAAATGGCGGTGGTATGGATGGTGAGTTTGGTTACTTACTTTATGGCCCTGATATCGATACCTTAAATGAGGCTGGTCGTCGTTTCATCCAACTATTACAACAGCAAAAAGGCTTGTTTGATATTAGCTCGACTATCGATCCGGCGAGTAAAGAAGTGCAATTAAGCTTAAAACCAGTGGCATATGATCTAGGTTTAGACCTTGCCAACATTGCTAACCAAGTAGGTGCAAGTTTCTACGGTGGTGAAGCTCAGCGTGTTATTCGTCGCGGTGAAGAAGTGCGTGTTATGGTTCGTTACCCGAAACTAACACGTGAAGCGTTTGCATCATTAAAGCACGCCGTGATCACAACGCCTGCAGGTCAAGAGGTGATGCTGGGTGATGTTGTTGAGCTGAACGAAAAACCAGGTATTAGCTATATTCGCCGTGAAGGTGGCTATCGTACTGTGTATATCTACGGCAGTATCGATGAAGAAGCTATTGAGCCGGGCGAAGTTGTTAAGCAAGTTGACGAGAACTTGTTGCCACAGTTAAAAGAAGAGTACCCGTCAGTTAAAACTGAGCTAGGTGGTTCTATTGAAGAACAACAAGCGCAAGCTAATGAGCAAATCATGTTCTTCATCGGCGGTATGATTTTAGTGTATATCTTGCTTGCTGTACCGCTTAAGAGCTATTCGCAGCCTCTAATTGTTATGTCGGTTATTCCATTTAGCTTAACCGGTGCTATTTGGGGTCACTTCTGGTTTGGTTTAGATATTAGCTTGATGTCGGGCTTTGGCTTGATTGCTGCGGCCGGTGTTGTAATTAATGACTCGTTAGTTATGACAGACTTTGTAAACCAAGCACGCCGCGAAGGTATTTCAACTCGCCAAGCGGTTATTGAAGCAGGTTGTGCGCGCTTTAGAGCAATCACCCTGACATCAATTACAACCTTTGCGGGTGTACTACCGATTATGTTCGAAACCAGCTTGCAAGCTAAGTTTGTAATTCCAATGGCGGTTGCACTTGGTTTTGCGGTTATGTTTGCAACTCTAATCACTTTAGTACTAGTACCTTGTTTGTACATTATCATGAGTGATGTAGGTAATGGCTTTTTGAATATATTCCGTTCTGGTCACCGAGTAACGACCAGAAGAAAGCTGGTGAAAGACTAAAGCTCTTTCTGTTTTAAGGCCAACCGAGCGGTTGGCTTTTTTGTTTCTGCATCTTTTGCTAGTAACTATTTGCTATATAAGACCTTTGGTTACATTCTTTTGTTTGATTTGTGATTCGGTCGCGATTATACTCAGTCTTGTTTTTGGCAAACTAACTGAAAAGTTAGGACGCAAAGTTTCCGGTCTAAGGTTTTAAACTATGATAGCGGGACCGCTGATAAGCACATAATCTAGTGCTTTGGATCTTTTGCCTCAAACTAAAAAGTATTTATTTTGTACGGTTGTTAGATAATGCCTATTAGTTGTTCTTAGGGTGATACTTTGTTTATGCATACGTCAATGGCCTCCGGGAAGTGGTTGCCGATTGGTTGCTTGAATCATCATACCCAACTATTTGTTGGTGATAGGGTGATTGTGACCTTTTATGACATGCAAGGAGAGCTAGTCGATTTATCATTCGAATATCCAATAGTCAGTACGGATCAAGGTGAGCCTCATAATTGGCCGCGCTCCGTTGCTGAGCATATTAATGTGCATATTCCGCTAGTAAAAGCTGGAAAAATGACTGATCAAGGTTTAGTGGTAGCCTATCGCTCAAACCAAATTTATGCCCTAGAAGGCTCGGGTATTACGCATGTAAAAGTGGCGTTTAATTGTATCGCCAAGTGTGAAGAGCGAGTAAAAGATAGTCTGCAAGATTATGACTATGTTTATCCTCAAGCATGCAACGATTACAGTGCAGGAATTAAGGTTTTACAACCTAAAACAGGCCATATTTATATGTGTAAACCATGGCCATTTAGCGAGTTTTGTCGTGTTAAAGATTCACACAACCCGCTATTTGAACCAGGTGTAGGAAAAAGCTGGGCTATGGCTTGGCAGCAAGTTTCACATTAAGAGTTTCCCCCTAAATGCTATTTTAGCATTGCTTAGCCCACTCAATTTGAGTGGGCTTTTTTAATACCAACCCGCAATAATACTTAATCATTTTGAGGGATTAAACCTGTCGTTAACTGCGTTAAAAATTTCTCATTTAGAACAACTAAATAACGAAATTTTTGCCTAGTTATCAACGAGGTTTTATTGCCTCAAAATAGACTACTTAATTAAGCTGATTGGTATAATTCTGTGATAAACTGCCAGCAATTCGTTTTTTATTTTGGTTTTTTCTTGTGTCGTCAAATTCGTATTCTTTGTCTTTATTAGCGCATCCTCCTGTTGCCAAAAAACAGCCTCATCCATTAACTACTCATCAACTAACTCGCACCGATAACTATTATTGGATGCGTGATGATGAGCGTGAAAATAAAGATGTATTAGCGCACTTAAACGCCGAAAACGATTATTGCGATGAGCAACTCGCCGATATAAAGCCACTGCGCGAACAATTATTTAATGAACTAAAAGACCGCATTGTAAAAGACGACAACACGGTACCCGTGAAAGATGGCCAATATTGGTATCACTCAGAAGTACGTGGCGACGATGAATATGCACGTCATTATCGCAGTAGCTCAATAGAGGCGCGCGACAAGCACTTGCTGTTAGATGTAAATCAATTAGCTGGCGATTACGAATTTTATGAATTAGGCGAAGTTGCAATTAGCCCTGACGAGCAGCTACTTGCATACTCTGAAGACACTGAAGGTCGTCGTATTTATACCGTGCGTTTTAAAAATATTGCCAGCGGTGAGATGTTTAGTGATGTGCTGGAAAACACCGAAGGCCAAGTGGTGTGGGCTAATGATAATAAAACGGTGTTTTATGTGAAAAAAGACCTGCAAACCTTATTGGGTTTTCAGGTTTACCGCCATGTTTTAGGCACCCCGCAAGCTGATGACGTACTGGTTTATGAAGAGCAAGATAAAAGCTTCTTTATGGGGCTTGGCAAAAGCCGCGATGAAAGCCTGATCATAATTGACCTTGCGACCACAGAAACAAACGATACTTGGGTGCTTGATGCCAATAATCCAGAAGGTGGATTTAGCGCCTTAATGCCACGCGAAGAAGGCCATGAGTTTGATGTCGATAAGCTAGGTGATACCTTTTACATTGTGACCAACTGGCAAGCGAAAAACTTTCGTTTAATGACCGCGACGCAAAGCACCATTGCCGATAAACATCGTTGGCAAGAGCATACAGCACATCGCGAGAACGTATTGTTAGAAGGGATCGAGATTTTCGATGACTACCTTATCCTCACCGAGCGAGAGCTTGGCCAAACACGTTTTGTAGTGGTGGATCAGCAAGCCGAGCGTCTTACTTTAGAGTTTGATGACCCTTGTTATTATGCTGCAATTGCCATGAATCCAGAGCCGAATGTGAGCTCTGCGCGTATTTACTATTCAAGCTTAACTACGCCAGGCTCTTTGTATGATGTTGATTTAAAAACAGGTAACAAAACCTTATTAAAACAACAGCAAGTATTGGGTGATTTTAACCCAGAGCATTATCGCTCAGAACGTTTAATGGTTACTGCAAGAGATGGCGAGCAAGTGCCGGTATCTTTGGTTTATCGTATCGACCAATTTAATAAAGATGGAAGTAATCCGCTGTTGCAATATGGCTATGGCGCGTATGGTATTACCATCGATCCTAGTTTTTCAAGTAGCTCACTAAGCTTGCTTGACCGCGGTTTTGTTTATGCGATTGCACATATTCGTGGTGGTGAAATGCTAGGGCGTCACTGGTATGAGCAAGGTAAAAAGCAATATAAGCAAAATAGCTTTAGCGATTTTATTGATGTTACGCATGCGCTTACTGAGCAAGGCTATGCACACCCAGAGAAAGTATTCGCGTCTGGTGGCAGTGCTGGTGGCTTATTAATGGGCGCTGTGGTTAACCAAGCACCTGAGCTTTATTTAGGTATTGGGTGTCATGTGCCATTTTTAGATGTGCTAACCACCATGCTTGATGAGAGTATTCCACTGACGACCAATGAATACGACGAATGGGGTAATCCAAATGATCCTGCGTTTTATGATGTGATTCAGGCTTACTCACCGTACGATAATATTAAGCCACAGGCTTACCCTAATATTCTTGTTACAACCGGGTTTCATGACTCTCAAGTGCAATACTGGGAGCCAATGAAGTGGGTTGCTAAGCTACGTGAGCTTAAAACCGATGACAACATTTTGGTATTTAAAACCGACATGGATGCAGGCCATGGTGGTGCATCGGGTCGTTTTAAAAGCCTTGAAGAAAAGGCATTAGAAATGGCCTTTTTTATTGCTTTATTATCGAATTAAGGCTTAGATAAATAGGTAAATAAATTTTATAAGCGTAAACTTAAGTTGTATTTCAAAGGGGTAAGCATGTTTAAAGCCCATGGTGATTGGCGTTATTTTGTTGAGCCGCCGGTGATTTATGTGGAAATGAGTGGCAGTTTTAATAAAGAAGCCGTTGCTTCATTTAGTATTGAAGTTGCTCAAGAAATCATGAAGTACCCAGAGTTTTCAATTCAGTATGCTGTGGTTAATTTGGAACAATTTGAATTAGCAACTGCCGATAGTATTGAAACTGCTAAGGTTTACTTTCAGGCTGTCAAAGCACGAGGCTACAAACGCGTTGATTACATCAAAGCGAATATCATTGCCCGCAATTTATTAGAAACAGTTTGGTCTGGTGTCGAAATGGATATTAACTTTCACCAAGACGCTGAAAGCTTTTTTCAAATAAGACCCGAGTACGATAATTTAAGAAAGTGGTTAAAATAATACCTTCTGAATATAAAAAAGCCCTCAAGAGAGGGCTTTTCCGTGTCAATTCTGAATATTAACCTAGGTAAGCTTTTAACATCCAAACAAGTTTCTCTTGTTCTTTAATGTAGTCGCCCATTAATGATGCTGTACCTTCGTCATCTGCATCACCAGCTTGTGCTAAGATTTCACGCTGCATTTGAATAAGCGTGCTGTAACCTGCTAAAAGGTTTTCTACTGCAGCAGTGCCTTCAGTGATATTTTTAGCTTCACTGATCTTACTTGCTTCAATGTATTCAGAGAATGCATGTACCGGTGTACCACCTAACGTTAAAATACGCTCTGCAATCTCGTCTACTTTCTCAAGTAGTAAGTTATAAATTTCTTCAAATTTAAGGTGTAATTCAAAAAAGTTACGACCTTTGATATTCCAATGAAAGCCGCGTGCGTTCATATATTGAATTTGGTAGCAGCTTAGTAAAGAGTTTAGTGAATTTACGATATCTTCACTTTTTGCGCTGTTTAAACCAATTGCATTTACCTGTGACATAGATTGCTCCTTAAAAAAACCGTTAAGTGTTTACTTGCTAGTGCTTGGTGTTAAGTATTAGCCATCTTGGTTAATCTGTAAAATGGTTTAATTCGAACACAGTGATAGGTTTTACCTATCAAAGGTTGGTGTTGTCCATTTATGCACTATCAATATAACTTTGAATTACTTTTAATAGACTTGGGGCAACTGAGCAAAAAATCTACCTTATTTTACGAATATTTTAAAATTAGGCAGAAAGTATGATCTAAAACAAGGTTTGCACCTGCTGAGAAACACGCTGATTTAGAACTTGATTTAGGTCAAAAAAACAACGAACCAGAAGCGCATAATGACTTTACCGCATTTAACCAGGAGAAGAAAAATGGACGGTAAAACAGTTAAAGAAAACAAAGCTGAAATAGTCGTTGTCGTGATCGCATTACTTGCATTTGTTATCGGTTTGGTAGGTCATCTAGCAGGTGCTAGCTTCGCAAACTTTGATACCTTTGGCTATATTGCAGCACCTGTACCATTGATCTTAGGGATCATTGTTTTAATCTCATATAAAGTGGCTGCAAGTGCTGAAGATTAAAGTATCACTCACTTTGATTTATAAGCTTAATGATGTAATCCATCACTTGGCGTGAGTAGATCATACTGGTGTGACTCAAATGAAACACCTTATGTTCTGCCATGCCATTGAGCTTGGTTTCATCTATCAAAACTGTACCATCAGAGACACTGCCTTTAGCAATCAGTGGCATTAGCCCTATGGGTAAGTCACCAGCAATACTATAAAGCTTGGCATTAAACGGCCAATTGCCATTCTCAGATAATAGAAACTCCACGCTATTTTTTAACAGCATTTCAAAGCCCTTCAGCTGCATTTGTTTGGCAATATGGCTGCCTTTATGCGGGGTGCCTAAGGTGATCACCTTTTCGACATGGCGGCTTTGAAGAGAATTGGCCTCTAAGTAAGCGCGAGCAACCAAGCCGCCCATTGAGTGGCAAACTAAGGCGGTAGGTTTACCACCAATAAAGCGATCAATCTTATCGAAAATCGCCGCTCTATCGGGAGAGAGCGTGTTATAGGTCAAATTGAGTATTTTTAGTCCTGACTTTTCAAGACGCGCGCACAGTGGGCGCATCACAAAGCCTGACATATATAGTCCGTGTAATACTACAACTTGCCTAATAGCCATCGCATTCCTTACATTAACTGTTGCGGTTTAATTTCGATATTTGCTGTGTCTGAGCTAACCCATACTTCACCGTCTTGAATGGTAATAGTGAGCTTAATATTACGATCAGCTAAGTCGGCTAATGCCTGAGTCGCAGCATAATCGAGACTAAAAATACTTAAGTTTTTAAAATCATACAACTTAGGTTGATGTTTTTGCCACCAAATCGCTTGGTTATTTTCACCATAGGTATATAAAACAACTTGCTTCGACTTATTGCAGGCTTTTTTCAGGCGTTTTTCATCAGGTAAACCAAGCTCAACCCATAATTCAATTTCTTCGCTATAGTTAATGTGCCAAAGCTCAGGTTCATCATCGGCGCATAAGCCTTTAGTAAACTCTAAGCCTTCACGGGCATTTAGTGCAAAAGCCAACAAGCGGATCATCAAGCGTTGTTCGGTTTCTGATGGGTGTTGTGCCAGAGTTAAATTGAAATCTTGATAAATGTGGCGATCCATATCGCTTAACGATAATTGCGCTTTAATAATGGTTGATTTAAGAGCCATAACTGCTTACTTGAAAAAATTTGCGTCATTATAGCGCAATTCGTTGCCGAGCCAGTTAAAATACCGTGAAATTATCTTGTAGGAGTTAAAAATGGCCATCCAGTGGTTCCCGGGTCACATGAACAAAGCCCGAAACGAAATTAAAGAAATCATGCCACAGATGGATGTGATCATTGAGGTACTTGATGCCCGTATTCCTTACAGTAGTGAAAACCCAATGGTTACTGCGCTGCGTGGCGACAAGCCGGTGATCAAAATCATGAACAAGGCGGACTTGGCTGATCCTAAGTTAACGCAAGCTTGGAAAGACTACTTTGAGCAGCAAAGTGGTGTGAAAGCGATTGATTTTGGTAATGATAAAGCGGGTGAAGTGCACCGTATTAATGAGCTTTGTAAAAAGTTAGTGCCGCATAAAGTAGGCGCTGATAAACAAATTAAAGCCATGATCATGGGTATTCCAAACGTTGGTAAATCAACTCTTATTAATACCTTGGCCGGCCGTATCGTGGCAAAAACAGGTAATGAACCTGCGGTAACCAAAGCGCAGCAACGTATTAAGCTTGACGATGGCATTATGCTTTACGACACGCCAGGTATGTTATGGCCTAAAGTAGAGAACGAAAACTCTGGTTATCGTTTAGGGGCAACTGGTGCAATTCGTGATACCGCTATCGACTACGAAGAAGTGGCAAGTTACACCGCTGAATATTTACTGCATGCATACCCAGAGCTTTTAAAAAGCCGCTATAAAATTGATGAGCTACCAGAGTCTGACTGGGAGTTTGTTGAAATGGCAGGTAAAAAGCGTGGTTGTATCCGCGGTGGTAATCAAATCGATACTTACAAAATGTCTGAAATTCTTATCAACGAATTACGCGATGGCATTATTGGTCGTATTACCATGGAAACACCGGCCATGCGTGAAGAAGAAGAGCAAATGGTTGCACAGCTTCGCGCTGCTGCAGAGGCGAAAAAAGCCGCTAAAGAAGAAGAGAAAAAACAACGCCGTGCACGTGCACGTAAGAACCGTCGATAAAGTTAACGCATTAACTTTTAGACATAAAAAAAGCCCTGCAAGGGCTTTTTTAGTTTCATATCTACCGTCACCGATATGAGCAATGTAGCAAGTAAAATAAGTAGGGTCGCTTATATGTCGCCAATATCAAGGGGCGTTGCGATTAGCAACATATAAGCTAAAGCTTTAACGTGGCGACACGCGTTTCTGGGGAGAAACAAATTCAATCTCAACAAGTCATCATACTTCGCTTGGCTTGTTGAGATTAATTATCAATTAGGTTTGTGATGCTGTCAATACTTTTTTGAAAATAATTCTCATTTAGTTTTATTGCAGGTTTTGTACGAATTTCAGACATAAAAAAAGCCCTGTAAGGGCTTTTTGAGTTTCATATCTACCGTCACCGATATGAGCAATGTAGCAAGTAAAATAGTAGGGCGATCACCTGTTGCCAATATCAAGGGGCGTTGCGATTAGCAACAGGCGATCTTAGCTTTATCGTGGGCCACACGTGTTTCAGGGTCGAGAAACAAATCAGTTTATTCCGAACAAGTACTTTATCGTCTTGTTGATAGTGATTATCAATTAGATTTACATGTCTGTCAACACTCAATTGAAAATAATTCTCATTTCTTTGTGTTTGTTTTTTAAACTTCCGTAATACAATGCATTAGCACTAAAGTTAGGCTGTAAATTACGTGCAATAAAAACTATGCTGGGGCTATAACAATTAAAATAATCACATGCGATGTTCTCAATTTGGTCAATAAGCCTTCTTGCAATTGTATACCTGGCAATTTTATTTGCGGTTGCAGGCTGGGCTGATAAAAGAAAAGTATTGCCTTTTAAAGGCTTAACCTATGGTTTATCACTTGGGGTGTATTGCACCTCTTGGGCGTTCTTTGGCACCACAGCACAAGCTGCATACAACGGTTGGTGGTTGGCTCCGACCTATGCAGGCACTATCTTGTTATTCATTTTTGGCTGGCAAGTCTATTGCCGCATAGCGCATATTTGTCGGCAGCAAAAAATAACCTCAATGGCAGATTTTATTGCGACCCGATATGGTCAATCGTCGAGTTTGTCTGGGCTCATTTCATTGATTTCAGTGATTGCCATTGTGCCCTATATCTCTTTACAGCTAAGTGCAACTGCACAAAGTATCAACTTACTTACCGACCGTGCTGCCACACAAAGCCATGAAGTATGGGCCGACAGTACTTTTTACATCACGATTGTATTGGCACTGTTTGCTATTTTATTCGGCGCGAGGCGGTTAAAGCCCAGCGAACATAATCCTGGTTTGATTGCCAGTATAGCCTTTGAATCTGTGGTTAAATTATTGGCGTTTTTAGCGGTGGGTTTGTATGTGTGCTTTGCTTTATTCGACAGCCCTGTGGCACTGTTTGAAAAAGCGCATGACCTAAATATTGATCAGCAAGTGGCTGCCACACAAAGTCCAACCTATGTGTATGTTGCTCATACTTTGCTTGGTATTTTGGCGACCTTATGTTTGCCAAGACAATTCCACATGAGCTTTATCGAAAAAAATAACGATAAAGAGCTGGCCTCGGCGCGTTGGCTATTTCCGATTTACCTCTTACTTATTAACCTGTTTATTCTACCGATTGCATACGCCGGATTAATTTACTTTCAAGGTCAAAAAGTCGGCTACGACACCTTTGTATTGGCTTTACCTATGGCAGCTGATGATGCCTTTGTGGCGTTATTAGCCTTTTTAGGTGGCTTTTCAGCGGCAACAAGTATGGTAATAGTGTCATCAATTGTGCTTTCAGTGATGATCACTAATGACTTTATTAACCAATTTATTTTACGCCGCTCGCAACTTACATCGAGCAGTCGCGGGCTTGATAAAAATAACCTATTACATGCACGTAAAATCGTTATCGTATTGATTTTATTGCTAAGCTATTTCACTCACCGAGTGCTGGGCGAAAGTACAACCCTTGCCAATGTGGGTTTGATGTCGTTCACCTTAGTCGCGCAATTTTCGCCAGCCATGATTATAGGCTTATGGTGGCGACAAGCATCGTGTCGCGGTGCGCAATTAGGGATTTTAAGCGGTTTTATTATTTGGGGTTATACACTTTTACTACCGAATATCGCCGGAGGTTTAGGAAGCGATAGTTTATGGCTTGTAAATGGACCTTGGGGAATAAGCTGGTTAGCGCCAACCGACTTATTCTCATTAGGCATGGAAAGCATTAGCCAAGCTTTATTGCTATCGCTAGGTGCGAACTGTTTAGTGTATTTCTTAGTACCGTTATTTAGTCGAGCAACCTTAGCTGAACGCTTGCAGAGCAATAAGTTTGTGTCGCAGCTTAGTGATTCTCGAGTGAGTAATCATCTACAGCCTTTGAGTTACCATGATCTAGGTGCACTATTGCAACGATTTGCCGAAAAAGAAGCGGCACAGTCTTTGGTAAATCATTACTTTCCGGATGATAAAAGTAAGTGGAAACGTCCTGCCAATGTTGAGTTAGAACTATTAGTTGAGCGTGAGATGTCTGCGGTGATCGGCGGCGCATCGGCACGGCTTATTTTAGATGTGGCTAAGAATGAGCAGCGCCAGCCTCTAGAGCAGGTTGCTGAGTTTGTTGACGAAGCAAGCCAAGTGCTTAAATTTAATCGTGACTTACTGCAATCAACAATCGAAAATATTCAACAAGGGATCAGTGTAGTTGATAGTGAGCTGCGCTTGGTAGCTTGGAACCAAGGCTACAAAAACATGTTCGCCTACCCAGATGATGCGCTTTACATAGGCCGCCCGGTTGCCGACATTATTCGTTTTAATGCCGAACGCGGTTTATTTAGCGGCGAGAGCATGACCAGCGAAGTTGAAAAACGCTTAGCCTATTTACGCCAAGGCAGCGCTTATAAATACCAGCGCTCGCACAATGATGGTCGCGTGTTTGAAATGCAAGGTAACCCACTGCCAGGTGGCGGCTTTGTAACAACCTATACCGACATCACCGAGTTCGTAAAACAACAAAAAGCGTTAACCGAAGCCAATGTTAGCCTTGAAGAAAAAGTCGCAGCACGCACCTTAGCATTGACTCAAGCAAACCAAGAGTTGTCGATGGCAAAGCAAGTGGCGGAGCAAGCAACGGTCAGTAAAACGCGCTTTTTTGCCGCTGCTAGCCATGATTTACTGCAACCTTTCAATGCTGCGAGCTTGTTTTGTTCTTTAATGAATGAAAAAGCCCAAGACACCGAACTTAAAGAGCTGGCGATGAATATTAAGAATTCATTGGGCAGCGCCGAAGAGTTATTATCGAGTATTTTAGAGTTAACTAAGCTCGATTCGGGCTCGTTTAAAGTACAAATGAGCGAGTTTGCTGCCAGCTCGTTGGTTGAACCATTGCGTAATGACTACGAAGCCCTTGCCCGCGAAAAAGGCTTAAAGTTTATTATTGAAACCTGCGATGTGCGCTTGCATACCGACAAAGCACTGCTGCGACGAGTGCTGCGTAACCTTTTGAGTAATGCGATTCGTTATACTGAGCAAGGTGAAGTGCGCTTAAAAATGCAGTACGACGATGATCATGTATCCTTTATTGTTGAAGACACAGGGATTGGGATTGCATCGAGCGATCAACAAACTATTTTCCAAGAGTTTAAACAGCTTGGTGCAAAGCCAAGCGCCGAGGGGTTAGGCTTAGGGTTGGCAATCACTAAACGTATATGTGACTTACTTAAAATACCCTTAGTGATGGGGTCTGAACTTGGTAAAGGCACGCAATTTACCCTTACCCTGCCTTGTAGAGTGAGTACTGCGCCTGCGCAAGCGAAAGGCGCTGAGGCATCACAAGAAACAGAGCTGGGGCAATTGCGTATTTGGTTGCTTGATAACGACCGCAACGTGTTAGAGGCATTAAAGCAGCTACTCGAAAATTGGGGCTGTGAAATTTCAATAGCCACTAACTTAGCGGAGCTTGAGCAGTTAAAGGCAAGTCAAGCCCTGCCGCAATTGTTGATTATTGATTATCAGCTTGATGATGGAGTAACGGGACTTGAAGTGATTGAGCAAGCGGCACTAACACGCTTACCAGCCATCGTTAATACCGCGAATCATGATGAAGGCATACGCGAGTTAGTGCTCGATGCGGGCTATCCATTGCTTTATAAGCCTCTGAAAGCGCCCGCCTTAAAACGCATGATTAAGCGACTGACTTAATCTGCGTTTTGCTCAGTTGCTAAGGTTGACTCTTTGAGGCGTTGCTTAACCTTGGCAACAAAGCGTCTATCTAGGTCGTCTTCATTGCTTAAGAATAAAAGCATCTCATTACCGTCATGATCAATAACGGTAAGTGAAGATGTTGTTAGAGGACTTTTTGCATAGTCTGCTTTCACTTCTTTTATTTCATTAAAGTAGAGCAGATCTTTTTCAATTACACCTTGTTCATTTTTCCAGTAACTAAAAAGCGTATTTTTCGTCATGCCATTGCCATCATCTCTGAAATCAAAAAATGCATCGCTATAAAAATACTCCACATTTTCATCACTAGGCATAATCTCTTGACGCTTTAAAAAGTTAACCTGATAAGACCAAAGTTTGTCACCTGTAACTATGGTTGAATTAGGCAATAAGTATAATTCAGCAATTAGCCCATAAAGTAGTAAAGGCGTCGCGAATACAGAAATTAGCAGCTGTCTTGCACGCCATTTTGAGTTGTACTCTAACGCATCTTTAGGTTGGTTAAGGTTTTGAATGTAGTTAACAATTGGTAGCCACAATAAAGGAATGATTAAGAATAGCCACATACCATAGTCACCTAGTGAACTTGCTATTTCACATACAATAATCATTAGCCAAATTACAAAAGCAACCGCAGTTGGTAATATTTTATTTTTGTTAAAGGTTTGTTCGCTATGTTTTATAAGTTGAAGAAACAGTGCAAAAAAGAATAAAGGCGCAAAAATACCTCGGGCAATGGGCATCATATGGCTGTTTTGTTGCTGCTTAATAAACTTCCAATTGCGATAACTCCAGTAATTAATAAATATGCCCAAGCTGAATAAACTATAAAGGTAAAATTTACTGTTGCTTACAGGGTAAAACTGCACACCTTCAAATTCTGGACGTTTTCGAACTTCAAAACGCCAAGCCGCGATGAAAAAGATGATTGCCGCTAAGTAACTTAAAATAAAAACGCTATACCAGTTGGTTTCGTCATCTACTGGTGTGGTTGTGGCCCTATTTGTGCCGTATTTAATGATGCCGTAATGGGTCGCGTTATTGAGTTTTTTGCGCTCGCTTAGGTAAAGGTCTATTTGATCGGCTGGAATATGATCCTGCTTAGCACTGTAATCAAAGTATAAGGTCAACACTGAGTCTTTAAATGTTACGCGCTTTTCGAGATGAAAAAATGGGTTGTCGATCGTGACTTGCTCATCATCAAACTGCCAATTAGAGTCCGTAAACGTAACCTTTATGGTTGTTTCGATATTATTTGGGTAACGAAACCACATTGGTGCATTGTTTCGCTCTCGCTGCTCCGGCTTATAAACTGAGTTTTGAATTTCACTGGCGTAAAAGTCGTTTTGAAAATCATTACCCTCAGGTCGCCAAAAGTTATCAATAGTATAGTGCTCATTGGTAATTAGCTGACCGGTGTCCTCTGGGGATTCAACTAGCATAGGTTTGGCAGTTTTTAAGCCTTTGTAGGTATCTTGATAATATTCGCGGTAATCATCTTCTATGCTTTTTAAGCTGTTTTTAGCGATTGAACTGCGGCGGCTAATTGCTTCAAAGTCACCGTATTTATATTGAGTTGAGAAACTAACTGGCTCATCAATACCTTCTGGGATCTGATAATTATCAAAAACCTGTATGCGTTTTAGGGCAGGCTCAGTGAACATATCCGTAAAGCCTGTTTCACCTTGTTTAATTATTAACGCTACATCGTAGTTCGGTTGAGCTAAATTTTCTAAATCGCCGCGTTGATACGAAATGGTCGGATCAAGCCAATATCGTTTACCTTGATGCTCTAAGGTGACAATGACATGGTCAAATAAGCTAGGAGAGACCGGTAAACTAGCAGTACGTTTTCGGTCTTCAGTGTTAACTAAAGCAGGATGAGCCTCTACCCCGAGCGCTTTAAGTAAAGAAATGAGCAAGACGGTTTTGTCTTTACAGTCGCCATAGCGCAGTGCCAGAGTTTCTGATGCTGGAGTAGGCTGGTGTGAGTTGGTGCCCATTTCTAGGCCCAAATAACGTACTTCGTCTTGGCTAAAGCGCAGGGCAGCCACAATTTGAGACTCTAAATCGGCATGTTGAAACTTAATTTGACGAGCAATTGTTTCAATAGCAGGGCTCACTTCGATGGCAGATTGGTACAAAGGTAACGACCAATTGACTACCTCTTGCCAATTATTTACTTCAGAAAAGTACACTTCCTTGTAAGGCGAATACCAATGCGGTACTTCGCTTGCAGAGCTAAGGGTCGGCTCATTGTGTTGGCTAATCTGGTAGTCAAAACCCGTATCTAGCTTGGTTTTAGTAACAGGCGACTCGCCATTTATAAAGTTGATATATAAGGGCGTAGGCTTTTGCCACTGTACCCGCATAAATTGCTGCACTATCGGCACCGACCAGTTCAGTGTGCGCTTGGTGCTGAAGTGTTGATAAACCGGATTACTGCCCGAAACCGTATAGCTGTAATCTAAAATATCCATGACCCGCATATCATCAATAATGACATTTAGGCTTAAGGTGCCATTGTATATACGACTTGCTAAGTCAGTCTCGCGTTGTAACACCTGTAGCTCGGCACTATTTAGTTTATCTATATATTGGCCGTCACGAATAATGCCTAAACTATTGAGCGTAAGAGATTGATAATTTGGGTCAAAATCAATATTCAGCTGGCTAATATAATCAACCCCAGACTGATTGACCGCTTGCATTACAGTACGATTAAAGCGTTGCTGTGGGGCTTGCTCAGATACCTGAAGCTGAGTGTCGAGCATCAGGTAGAAAGTCCCGTCTCGTATTTGGTCTCGAGGAATCTCAGGGGTGAGTAACTTATGTTGTTTTACCCAGTTAGCTGCGGGCGCAACTTGATACTCTTCTGCGGCTGCAAAGCAGCTCACAAAGAATAAAAAAACAGCCAGTAGCTTAAGTTGTAAGTGCATCCATTTCATTGTTATTTTCTAATTACGTTTAGCTTTATATGACAAATTACTGAATTTCGCTGCATGAGCCAAATAAAATTCACTATTTAGGGCTTTTTTAATTTGGCTCATATAAATGCCTAGAAAATGGCGCTGAAGTTTTGCTTTTTATTTAGGTTTATCTAAGCGTGTGAAAGCCACATTTGTAAAATAAGTTAGCAGGGCACAGTAATTATAGCTTGTGTGCCTTGCTGGGGTTTTGAATTTATCGATAACTCAAAACCTTGGTTGCGCACAAGTTCTCGGGTGATCACAAGCCCGATGCCTGTGCCATTTGCTTTGGTTGAGTAAAATGGTACGAACAAGTTATCGGGGTTTTGAATACCACAACCTTGGTCGCTAATTGCAATATTTAAGTTATCACCTTGCCTTGACCAAGTGAGGGTTGGGGCAGAATTGCTGCCTGCTTCAAAGGCATTTTTTATCAAGTTGATCAATGCTTGTTCTAGCTGACCAAAGTCGGCATTAACATGTAACTCTTCGCTGCTATTTATTACTAGTTCAGGAAAGATAGCGTTTAAACGTGTGTTTAGTTGCTCGCTACTGATTGTTTGTTTTTGTGCGGGTGGTAGCTTGGCAAATGCACTGTAACTGGCTACAAAATCAAGCAAGTGTTGAGCGCGTTTTTCTATTACTTGCAGCATATCTTGGGCGAGATCATCGTGACTGCTAATTTGTCCTTGGCGCTTGAGGGTTTGCAATGATTGACTCATTGAATAAATCGGCGTGAGTGAGTTACGTACTTCATGATTCAACACGCGAATTAAACGTTGCCAAACAAGTTGTTCGTTATCGCGAAGCTGTTGCTCAATTGAAAAGAAGGTTAGTAATTCAAAGTTTCTGCCGGTCCGCCAAAAAGTCTGCGATGAGATTTGAAAGCGTTGTTTAAACAGTGAGTCACTGTTTTGTTGCCATTCGCCATCATGCAGTGCAATGCCTAAGTCGCTGGCCGATTTACCTTCAATCTGGCGATGACTAATACTGTTGATAAACGCCTTATTACTAAAGTAAATCAAGCCATGGGGGTCTAGTATAACGATGGGTAAGTCCAGCATGCTGGCAAACTCAAAAACAAACTCTTCTGTTTGCATATAATGGCGTTTGTTCTTGGCTATTTTATTGCTGAGCTTGGCAAAATCTTGCTTAAGCGCTGCGACTCGTCCACTTTGATAAGACGCTAAATGCCAACTATTACTTTCGTCATTTGCCAGTGCATCTAGTTGCAGGCCAAAGCGTTCAACCACATCGGTGATCGCACGGTAGCTTTTAATTAAAGCAAAAGCGCTTATCCCGATAAACGGCAATAATAGGCTGATACTGGCAAACAAATCTAGTTCTAAGCTGAGCGAAAGGGCAATACCAAGTGCTAATAGCACCGCTATAACCATATAAAAATAGCGTCGAACACGCTGCTCTAACGACAACTTGCTACTCATTTAGCGTTCTACTTCTTTTAAATCGAGCTGATGTTTATCAATGCGACGATAAATAGCCGATTTACTTAATCCTAAAAACTCTCCTGCGGCGATAACATTGCCATTAAATTGCAGCAGTGCTTTTTGAATCATCTGTTTTTCAAGCTCTTCAAGGGGCAATAGTGGCAAAGCTTGTTCTGCATTACTATTTGTTTGCTCGCAACTTGGTTGATCTAAAATGAGGTCATTGGCTTGAACATTGTTGTTATCGCTCATGATCACCGCGCGTTCAATGCAGTGACTTAGCTCACGAATATTACCAGGCCAGCTGTAATTTTTTAGCGCGTTTAGGGCATCAGGACTTAGCGCCATATTCGCGCGTTGGTATTTTTTACCATGCACTAACAACAAGTGTTCTGCCAAGGGAGCGATGTCGTCTTTTCTGTCGCGAAGCGGTGGAATGTGTAGTTCAATGGTATTGAGTCTAAATAATAAGTCACGGCGGAATTCACCCTGCTCAATGGTCGTAGCTAATTCACTATTGGTGGCAGAAATAATCCGAACATCCGCGGTTTTGGTTTGGCTTGAGCCTAGCACTTCGAATTCTTTGCTTTCTAGCACACGGAGCATTTTACTTTGCAGCTCAAGGCTTAAAGTCGCAATTTCATCTAAAAATAAAGTACCGCCTTCGGCAATTTCAAAACGCCCTAGGCGGTCTTCTTTGGCATCAGTAAAAGAACCTTTCTTATGGCCAAATAATTCGCTTTCGAATAGCGTTGGCGCAATGGCGCCAACATTCACGCTGACATAGCGTTTATCAGCTCTGAGTGAATGCTGGTGAATATAATGTGCTAATAAGCTTTTGCCAGTGCCATTTTCGCCGGTAATTAAAATGCTGGCATCGGTTTTAGCTGCGCGCTCAGCTTTGGCAAGCAACAGCTGCATGATTTCTGATTGAGCTATGTAATGTGCTTCTGTGTCACTGGTTAGCGCCTTTAAGCACGCGTTGTCGTGATTACTTTGCTTGAGCTTGAGTTGTTGTTGCACAACGGCGGTTAAGCGTAAGTTATTCCATGGCTTTTCAACAAAGTCGACAGCCCCTAATTGCATGGCTTTAACAGCGACATCAATGCTGGCCCATGCGGTCATGACAATGACAGGTATGGTCGAACCTAATTGATTTAGTTGCTTTAAAAAGCGTAACCCTTCTTCACCTGAGGTGGTGTCGAGCTTGTAGTTCATATCAAGCAAAATCAGGCTAATGTGCTCCGATTTTAATAATTCAAGGGCATGTTCAGGGCCTTCGGCCTCAAGGCAATGTAAGCCCAGTTGTTGTAATGCAACAGTAGCAGCCAGACGCACATCAGCTTGATCGTCTATGACTAAGATTTTGTCCATGATGTTTTCTTATTATCCTGTTGAGGTGGCTTAAATTTAAGCCACCATTTTGTGCTGTTAATCGTTACGTAGTGCGGCCATAGGTTTTGCTTTAAGCAGTAAAACCAAAGGTCTAAAGCAAGTGAATAGCGCAATACATAAGGTAATACTCCAAGCGAGTAACTGCAGTCTTACATCAAGTATCAGCCAAGACATGAGCTGTCCTTGTAACATGTAAAAACCCACCATTACCGCGGCGAGAGCAACCGCAAAACCAATGAGCACAGGGATAATAGCTTCAACACTCATCAACTTGAATAAGCGTGCTTTTTTTGCACCTAATGCCATACGAATACCAAACTCATAGCGGCGCAGACCCAGGTTGTAGCTCAGTACCCCAAAAATACCGATTGCTGCTAATAATAGAGTAAATAGCGCTAAGGTACTACACAGAACCACGGTCAGTCGGCTCATGTACAGTAAATTGTCGTACTCTTGTTGCAGGTCATTAAACTGCCACATGGTTAGGTCGCTGTTTTTTTCTTTTAGCGTATTAAGTATTTGTTTATTAGTCAGCTTAACGCCTTCAGATGCTTTGATAGTAAACATGTAGCTATACGGTGTCGCAGGCCACCAAATGTGACGACCAAACGATTCATCGTAGTATTTAGGGTGATTAAAATCTTCGGTTACACCCACCACTTCATACATCTTTTCTTCTAAGCCTTGGTAGCTCTTGCCGATGATATTTCGATAGTCTTGGCCTGGTAATAAGTTTTCAGCCACGCTGACCGATACCAGTATCTCGTTAGTTTCACCGCGTATTGCTTGTTCAGTAAAGGTGCGGCCAGCGAGAATTTTGGTGTTAACTAACGCAAAGTAATCAGGCCCTACCCACTGACTAGGGAAGAAAACTGAGCTTTTACCGTTTACATCAGTCAAGGTGTTGGCGTTTTGTCTTTGCGAAACCGGGCTATGACCCAGGGCAACATCATCAATGCCTTGGCTATCAAGCAAAACCTGCTTGTATTGCAGCATATGTTCGTAGCGCTCAGCCAATGACATCTGATTATTTGGCTGGAAAAGGTTGGCAAAATATAGGTTTTCGGTATCACTGCCGAGTGGGCGGTTAATCGTGCCCATGGCTTTACTCACTACCATCACTGAAAAGCTAACAAGCAGCGCGGCAACAAACATTTGTGAACCAATTAAAATACGCACTGTACGGCCAGATACCTGTGAAACCCCGCCTTTACCACTGTTCTGCATTTGCGTATTTAGGGTTTTGTAATTCACCAAACGCGCTGTAATTACAGAGAAAATATAAGCAAGAGCAATACACAGTATGATGGCAACAATGACCAACGTGCTATCCACGGCCAAGCTATTAACCAGTGGCAGTCGGCCTTCTGCTAGTACTTTAAATAAACGTATGCCCCATACCGATAAAAACAGCGCAATGCTTACCGATAAGGTCATTAAAATCAGTGACTGTAAAAAGATACTTTTAAATAATGTGCTGCGTTTTGCACCTAACACCGCCTGCAAAGCGAGGGTTTTATGTTGAGCAAGAGCGCGTGAGAAAAACAACGTGCTTACATTAAGTACTGCAATAATCAGTAGCCCTACTGCACCGGCTAACATCATTAAGCTTAAGTCATCGTTATTACCCAGCTCAACGTCACGATACGGGGTTACTTCAGGTTTTACATCGGTGATCCCCCCGTTGTTTAGCCACTCTGATTTAACCGTATCAATTTGCTGTTTTAAATCGACTTTAACTTGATCTATGGTGACCCCAGGCTTTAAAACTGCAATCAGTTTTAGGTTTTTGAAAGTGTTTGTCCACGGGCTTTGCCAATCGTCATTGTGAAAGAAACGGCGGTCCGCACTGGATGGAAACCACACTTCAACGTCACTTGCTTTAAACATGTAGGGTGGGCTGAATGAGTCATCAACAACACCGACGATACGGTAAACGTAATCGGTTTCACCCGCCATGACTGAAAGTGTTTTACCAATAATGTTCGGGTCGCTGTTGTAATGCTTGCGCCAGAAATTAGCAGAGATAACAACGCGGTCATCAGGAGTTTCGAGTGTTTCTCCAAGGTCAAAACCTTGTCCCATTAAAAATGGTGTGTTTAATAAGTCAAAATAGTTGCCGCCAACATACAGCACAGGCTCTTTCGGTTCGCCATCTAGGTTTGCAAAGATTTGCTCACCCGCATTGATCATCATACTTTGTTCAAAGCTTTGATTATGCTTAAGCCAATGCACCATCGATTGATAGCTTTGAAAGCCGGTAGCATCGTAGTCATCATAAGTAAGTGATTGCTCAACCACCACCATACGGCTTTCATCGTACACATCAAGGGGCTTTAAAAAGTAGCTGTTAACAAGGCTAAGCACCACAAACAAGGTGGCAAGAGTTAAAGCAAGCGTTGCGATAACTGCTGTTACAAAGCCCGGAGCATTCATTAATGATGCCCACGCTAAGCTAAATTGGGCGCGTGTTTTGGTTAATTTCATTACATCACCTCAGCGCTTTCAAGTGCATGCTCAGTATTGTCGCTGCTAGGTGCTTGGCGAGCTTCAGAGTAGGAAACAATTTCACCATCTAGCAATTTAAGTTGCGTTTTAGCACGTCCGGCATAACGTAAATCATGGGTTACCATACAAATGGTGGTGCCTTTTTTATTCAGCTCATCAAGCAAGTCCATGACGGCATCACCATTTTTTGAATCTAAGTTACCAGTTGGCTCATCCACCAATAAAATGCTTGGCTTGCCAGCCAGTGCGCGGGCAATAGCAATACGCTGTTGCTGACCACCTGATAATTGGTTTGGTTTATGCTGAGCACGATGGCCCATCTCAACTTCATCAAGGGCTTGTTTTACAGCAAGCTCAATTTCGCTTGGGCTCATGGCTGGCTCTCGATAAGTGAGCGGCAGTGCTACGTTGTCAAATACCGATAATTCATCAATTAGGTTAAACGACTGAAATATAAAACCAATGTGAAGGTTTCTAAGTTCAGCTTGCTGATCCATATCAAGGGTTTTTGTGTCGACTTCTTTAATGAAATAGTCGCCAGCAGTTGGGCTATCGAGTAAGCCTAATAATGACAGTAACGTCGATTTACCACAGCCAGATGGGCCGCTAATGCAGATATAGTCACCTTGGTTAATATTCAGGCTGATGTCTTTTAATGCATAGGTTTCAACATTTTGGCCGCGATAAACTTTGGCGATTTTGTTTAATGAGATAAGCGTATTGGTTTTCATAAACTGTCCTGTTCGATTTTTATTGTTGCCAAATGCTGCCATTTAGAAAGGTCTGAAATGATCAGCTGTTCGCCCACGGTGGCACCGCTCAAAAGTTGAATTTGATTGTCACTAAGTGTACCAAATTCGATATTGGTTGGCGTTGCTAACTGGGTATTTGGATTAAGTTTAAACAGCGTGGCTTCGCTGTGTGCTTGTGCTTTTTGTGGCACGTTAATGGTTAATGCATCGGGAATAATGTTGCTAACGACATAGCCTTCGATGCTTAAATCGGGGCGAGCATTAGCGGGCAGTGTGCCTTGTAAATCAAGTTCGATAATAACTCGACCATCGGTAACAATAGGGTCAATTCGGGTGACTTTGGCATCAACTTCACCGTGGTCTGCTTGGCTAAAAGTATTTACTTTCGCTGCCATATTGAGTGCCACTTTTTCGGCATCTGCTTGCTTAACGCTTAGCTCTGCTTTGAGTGCTTTATTTGAGCCAACCACCGCAAGGCGGGTACCCGGCACGAGGTTTTGGCCAAGTTCAACATTCAATTCTTGCAGCATGCCATCGATACCTGACGTTATTTGCAGCTGATCAAAAGCCTGTTGCTCAACTTGATAATTAAGCTCAAATTGGCTTAATAGTTCTTGCTGTATTTTGCTACGTTGTAAGTGCATTTCTTTAAGCTGTGCAAGGCGTTGTTGCTCGATACTTACGCGTTCTGTAAGCTGTGCAACGTTTAGCATGCTTCGTTTGTAATCGAGGCTTGAAACAATCCCTTGCTCGATCAGTTTGCTTTCAGCATCGACTCTAAGCTCTGCACTTTGCAGCTCACTTTTTAATATGGCGAGATTTGCTTGGCGCTCAAGTAGTTCACTTTGCTGGTTAATTCTTTGCTCATTAACACTGGCTTTTTGGCGAGCAAGTTCTAGCCGAGCGACCGATAAACGCTGCGCTTGCTGTGGGTTGACGAGGCTTAAAATCACTGTGTCTTTTTTGACGATAGTGCCGGGGTATACATGGATAGCTTCGACCATTGCGGTGTCGGTATTGGTTAAATAACGTTGATACTTTGGCTTTAAACGGCCAAAGCCACGTATTTTTACCACAAAATCGGCTTGTTCTACGGTTGCTATTTGCAGCTGGCTTGCAGCAACCACTGTGGGGGTTGTCCATTGATACACCATTAAAGCGCCAAGAGCCGATACGCCAATGGCTGCAACAGCCAGCCATTTTTTAGCTTTTGATTGCTGAGGTTTGCGTTTTAGTGTGCTGTCTAAATCCATGATACTGAGAAAAATAAATAATCATGGAATAGCTAAGGCGAGTTTTGTGCCAAAAGTTAAGGTGTTGAAAAGTAGTAACTTTTTATCTTTTGCAACGTGAGCTTTTCCCACTACTGGGAAAGCGAGTTTTAAAACTGGGAGTGAATGCTTAAATTAGCTTTCTTCGATTTTGCCAACCTGCGAAAGCTGGTTAAACAAAATGCCTGCTTGGGTGCGGTTATAGACATTAAGTTTGCGTAAAATCGCTGACACATGTTGTTTTATTGTGGTTTCTTGAATCGACATTTCAAAGGCGATTTGTTTATTCAATAAACCGTCGGCAATCATCGCTAGTACGCGGTATTGCTGCGGAGTTAGTTTTTCAAGGTTACGAGCAAATTCGCTTTGTTCGTCGTTGATCACCACATCGGTTAAATCCACTTCAGGTGGTAACCAAGTGTCGCCATTGAGTACATGACTAATTGCTTCACTAATAACATCTAAAGAAGATGACTTAGGAATATAGCCAGCAGCGCCAAGGCTCATCGCTTGTTTGATTATGGCGGGTGTCTCATTGGCAGAGACCATGATTACCAAGATATCAGGGTAGTGGTTACGCAGTTGCGAAAGGGCTTGCAGGCCATTTGCACCTGGGATCGTAAGGTCTAAAAATATCAGTTCAATCTCAGGATGAGCGCTTAACAGTGCAAACAAACCATCAATGTCACTGGTTTCTTTAATATGTTCTTCAGGCACTGATGTCGCGGCAGCTTGACGCAGCGCACTTCTAAATAACGGGTGATCATCGGCGATTATGGTGTTCACAGCTAAAGACATTCCCTCGATTCTCCAATGCGTTATGTTATAAGTGATTTTGCCTTTTGAAACAAGGTTTGCCTGAGGGGAAGTTTCAGACAAACCTTTCTCACACAAGGATTTAGATTCTATTTTAGAAACGGTAACCAACAGTGAAGGCTACAGTGCGAGGGTCGCCGTAGTAACCAATTAGCGTATTATCACCACCTAAACCTGGTGTGTATTTGCTGGTATCTGTTGGGTCTGTTGGATCCGGTGCCACGAACTGGTAACCACCAATCATGTACTCTTCGTCCGTTAAGTTT
This sequence comes from Pseudoalteromonas sp. S1650, assembly GCF_005887195.1. Classification (NCBI taxonomy): domain Bacteria; kingdom Pseudomonadati; phylum Pseudomonadota; class Gammaproteobacteria; order Alteromonadales; family Pseudoalteromonadaceae; genus Pseudoalteromonas; species Pseudoalteromonas sp. S1650. Next base: position 117,406 of record NZ_PNDF01000008.1, read on the forward strand.
TTACCGTAAAGACCTGCCGTCCAGTGACCATCTGTGCTGTACCAAGTAATACCCATATTAAAAATACCGTAAGCATCTTGCGTTAGTAGGCTATCTTCTTCAAATAGCGCGTAGTCGCCTCTGTGGTAGTAGTTACCATTGATAACGAAGTCACCCATTTCTGTGTACATACGGTACGTTGCACCCAGGTTAAAGGTTAAGTCAGGTGTGTTTGATACCGTAAAGCGGTCTGATTTATCGAATGCTTCACCGGTTTCTGGGTCGTAATCAATTACGTTATCGAAGTTACTATCGATGTAACCCACTGACGCATCAAAGCTGAGTGATTCTGATGCAACATAGTTTAGTTCAAGCTCGATACCATCTGAGGTTGACTCACCAATGTTACCTAAACGTTGGTTCAGATCTGCTGCGCTATCGCCCGGTAATACCGAAATATATTGACGGTCTTTATGGTCAAGGGTGAATAACGTGACGTTTGCACGTAAGTTGTTGTTCCACTCACTCTTCATACCGATTTCGAATGAATCGACGATTTCTGGCTTTGCAGCTGGCTCTGCAGTGGTTGCACGTGGATTGAAAGTACCTGACTTAAAGCCTTGCGCATAACTTGCAAAGAACATGATGTCACGATTGTACTGGTATTCAACGCCAGCACGTGGTGTGAAGCGTGACCATTCTTCTTCATCATCGAGTACCGTTGGTACAAGCTGACCTTCTGGGCGAGTGTAACCTGGTACCCAACCTGATTCAGGGTAAACAATGTCAAAGATTAGGCCATTGTTAACCTGCGCTTCTTTTTTGTCTTTGGTGTAACGTGCGCCGAGTGTCATTGACCATTTATCTGTTAAATCAATCGAGCTTTGGATATACGCTGCTTTACTGTTTGAGTTACTACAGCCGCTTACTTCACGAGTCAGACCCGGAGCACCTAGACTTTGACCTAAGATACCTAAAATAGCCTCAAATTGACCGCAAGATTCACCATCATAGTAGTAAAGACCTGAAACCAATTTGTAGTTATCGCCTTGATGATTTAGCTGCAACTCGTGAGTCGTTTGCTCATCATCGTAAATAGCAGGTACGTCGAAAATTTGCAGTGACGTGTTATCAAAGTCGATATTGGTTGGTGAGTAGCTCTCACGGCTTGAACCGATATATTTAATGCTAGTGCTGTCAGTCATATCCCAACGAGCAGTTAGGCTGTAACCTTCGAGTTCAACTTTATTCCATGTTGGTAAGCTGGTGTAAGAGTCATACACGCTGTCTGGAACTGGTGCATCAGTAAGAATACTTGGTAGTAAACGGTAACCACCTTTTGCGTTTGATTTGTCTTCTGTTTTATCCCACGCGAGGCGGAAGAATAAGTCATCAGTCGGTGTGTATTCGAGTGTAACACGAGCTGCGGTTACGTCTTTGTTGTAGTTTTCGCGGTCTTGGTTATCAAGAGCCGATGTTAAAAACTCACCAAAGCCATCACGGTTAAGCGTTGCAAAACCAAAACCCACGTAAAGTTTTTCGTCAACAATCGGTAATTGGCCAGTGATTTTTAAATCTTTTTGGTTATAGCTACCTACAGTGCCTTGAATATTTAATGTTGCATCACCGCTCATTTCTTTGGTGACGTATTTAATGGCACCACCAATGGTATTTTTACCGTAAAGCGTCCCTTGCGGGCCGCGTAATACTTCGATTTGTTGAACATCAAGTAGATCAAGCACGGCACCTTGAGGGCGAGCAAGATAAACATCATCAATATAGATACCTACACCCGGCTCATAACCCCAAAGTGGATCTTGTTGACCTACACCACGAATAAACGCAGTAATTGTAGAGTTAGTACCACGGCTTGCTTGCAAGGTAGTATTTGGCGAGAACTGCTGAACTTCGGTCATGACGACGATGCCATTTTCAGCTAGCTCTTCAGCACCAATTGAAGTGACTGCGACTGGCACTTCTTGCAGGTTTTCAACAGTTTTACGTGCTGTTACCTGAATACGTTCAAGTTCACCTTTTTTTGCTGCAGGTTCGGCTTGTTCTGCCGCTTGAGCACTGACACCTGCCAAAGCAAGTGATACAGCCAGAGTAAGTGGCGCGACTTTTGGGTTAAGCTTTATCATGTTGTATTCCTTGTTATTGTTGTCATTAGTCTTATGGCCACTCACATCGATGTTGCCGAAGACTGAATAAGATTTGCCCGTGTCACCTGTCAATTAATGTAGAAGATAGTTGCAAAAATTGAATTAGTACCATAGTGCTATACCCGTCACAGCCCTTTATTTATCAAGCAATTAAGCTATTTTTAAAGCAGATAGTACCTTAGTGTTATGTATTTTTTGAACGCTTAGGGTAAGACTGAAAGCATTATTCCGATGTCACCTCATCTGTGTAATAACAATAATTATAGGAATGTCTATGCTGAGCATGATAGGACTGTTAGGCGGTTTAATACTGCTGATCATTTTAACGCTGCGTGGGGTAAATTTATTTATCGCTGCGCCAATCTGTGCACTGTTAGTTGCACTTAGTAGTGGCATGGCCATTTTCCCTGTATCGGCAGATACAAACTTTATTAACGCCTATATGGATGGCTTTGCAGGCTTCTTAAGTGCGTGGTTTTTTATGTTCTTACTGGGGTCGTTGTTCGGTAAATTCATGGAAGACACCGGTGCTGCAGACAGTGTTGCAAGCTACATTGTGGGTAAACTAGGTATGAAGCACGCCGTTCTTGCGGTTGTGATTGCCTGTGCTGTTTTAACCTACGGTGGCGTGAGCGTCTTTATTGTTGCGTTTTCCGTTTATCCAATGGCATTAAGTCTGTTTAAAGATGCAAACTTACCGCGCCGCTTTATTCCAGCAACGCTGGCATTTGGTTCGGTGACCTTTACCATGACTTCGGCAGGCTCGCCAGAAATTCAAAACTGGATCCCGGTTAAGCACCTTGGTACGTCACCCTATGCAGCGTGGGAAGTGAGCTTAGTGGTCGCTATTTTCATGGCGACAGCAGGTTACTTTTGGTTGAACAAGATGATCAAAAAAGCCGTTGCTAATGGCGAAACCTTTGAAGCGCGTGATGATGATCCTGTCATTATTGAGCGTCGTCGTCCGCATCCAATCACGGGTGTGATCCCGCTTATTGTGGTGCTACTTTTATCATTTACGCTACATGATGTACTGCAGCAAACCGCGCTTATTGTCGCTTTGCTTGGTGGTGTACTGAGTATTGTGATTATCAATTTTAAGCATTTTCACGATATGGGTAACGCTATTAATGTTGGTACAACCGGCGCTTTAGTGGCAATCGGTAATACCGCTGCTGTGGTTGGTTTTGGCGCTGTGGCGAAAGTATCACCGGCATTTACCGCCGCTGTCAATGTGATGACCCATATGCCGGGGAATGAGTTGGTTGGTGCTGCGGTTGCGGTGAGTGTAATTGCCGGCTTAACAGGATCTGCTTCTGGCGGACAAGCCATCGCATTACCCCTTGTCGCACCAGGTTATTTAGACATGGGTGTAAACCCTGAACAACTGCACCGTGTGGTAGCAATTAGCTCTGGAGCCCTCGATACCTTGCCGCATAATGGTTATGTGGTCACAACAATACGCGCTATCTGTAAAGAAACGCATCAACGAGCGTATTGGTCAATGGCAGCGCTGACTGCGGTCATTCCGCTTATCGGTGTCGCATTGGCACTCGGACTCTTTATTTTCTTTTAAGGAACAGCAATGAAAACCAAATTAATAATTTTGCTATGGCTGGTTGTATTTAGTAGCACCGCGTATGGCGCTGCAAACAAAGCCGACACCATGCTGGTGGAAAAGCAGCATTTTACGACAAAAGATTTTACCACTGTGTCTGGTGTGACGTTAGAGCAAGTGGATATTGGTTGGGAAAGTTACGGAAAACTAAACGCCAATAAAGATAACGTGATTTTAATCACTCATTACTTCTCTGGTACTTCTCATGCCGCAGGTAAATATAAAGCGGATGATGCCCTACCGGGTTATTGGGATGCGATTATCGGCCCAGGTAAAGCTATCGATACCAATAAATATTATGTGATTAGCTCAGATACCTTAGTGAACGCCAACTGGCATGATGAAAATGTAATCACCACAGGCCCTGCGTCAACTAATCCAAAAACAGGTAAACCTTATGGTTTGGATTTCCCTGTGGTTACGATTACTGACTTTGTGAATGTGCAAAAGCGTTTACTCGACAGCCTAGGAATCACTAAATTACATGCTGTGATGGGTGCATCAATGGGGTCGTTTCAAGCACTTGAGTGGGCTACTCGTTACCCAGATAAAGTAGAGCGTTTAATTCATGTGATTGGCGCTGCAACGATGGATGCATGGACAGTCGCTGCACTTGAAAAATGGGCGTTACCAATTCGTCTAGATAAAAACTGGCAGCAAGGTAATTACTACGGCAAAGAGCGCCCGTTAGATGGTTTAGCGGCAACCATGCTTAATATTACGCAAGATGCGATGCATCCAATTATTTATAACGCGAGCTTCCCTGACTTTAATGTATTGGATGAAGGTGCATTAAAAGATATTCGTACCTTGCCTAAGTTAAACCAAGTACTCGCTCAGCGCGCAATGGCACGAGCTAAAACCCAAGATGCAAACCATGTACTTTATTTGGTCCGGGCATCACAACTATTTACCGCTGGTATGCAAAGCGATTTAACAACGGCACTTAAAAATGTCTCTGCCAAAACATTATTACTACCCGCAACGAACGACTTACTGCTTCGCCCTGAAAACATGCGCACCGTTTTTGACACCATGAAAGCGGCAGGTAAAGACGTTGAGATTTCAGAAATTGAAGGGGGCTGGGGACACCTTGATGGCATTTTCTCAATCGCCCCGAAAGCGCAGCTTATCAGTGAGTTTTTAGAGGAGTAACCCGATGAGCAAAACAGTTTTAATTACCGGTGCAGCCAGTGGGATTGGTCTATATGTTGCCCAGCAACTGGCGATGCAAGGTCACACTATTATTGTGACTGATTTAAATCAGCAAGCAGCACAACAAGCGGCGGCAGGCATTGTTGAGCAAGGTGGTAGCGCCGAAGGGTATGCGCTTAATGTGGCAGATAGTGATGCAATTGAGCAGTTTTTCACTGAGCTTAATCAGCCAATTGATGTACTTATTAATAATGCAGGTATTCAGCACGTGGCAAAGCTTGAAGATTTTCCTGCTGATAAATGGCAGTTCTTACAGCAAGTTATGCTCGTTGGCCCGGCGATGATGACCAAGGCGGTACTCCCTCGCATGCGTGAGCAAGATTTTGGTCGCATCATTAATATTGGCTCAATTCATGCCATGGTGGCGTCTAAATATAAGTCGGCTTATATCGCTGCAAAACATGGCTTAATCGGCTTTGCTAAAACCATGGCACTCGAAACTGGTGATGCCAACATCACGATTAATACTGTGTGCCCAGCCTATGTAAAAACGCCGCTTGTGGAGCAACAAATTGCCTCGCAAGCCAAAGAACATGGCATTTCTGAGCAACAAGTGATCGACACAATTATGCTAGCACCAATGCCGAAAAAAGCATTTATCGGCTTAGATGAGATCCTGCATACCGTTAGCTTTTTAATGGCCGATGCAGCACGCAATATTACCGCCCAAGCAATCGCCATTGATGGCGGTTGGACTGCACAATAGGAGGAGCCAATGGCAGGTTTTGATAAAGTAGTTACAAGTTATAGCGAAGCAATGGCTGGCCTTGAAGATGGCATGACAGTGATAGCCGGTGGATTTGGCTTATGCGGTATTCCTGAAGGCTTGATTGCGCAAATTAAACGTCAAGGCACCCGAGATTTAACCGTGGTATCGAATAACTGTGGTGTTGATGGTTTTGGTTTAGGGGTGCTACTTGAAGACAAGCAAATCAGCAAGATGGTTGCCTCTTACGTTGGTGAAAACGCGTTATTTGAGCAGCAACTATTAAATGGTGAACTAGAAGTTGAGCTGACACCGCAAGGCACCTTAGCTGAAAAAATGCGTGCTGGCGGCGCGGGTATTCCTGCATTTTATACCGCAACGGGTGTCGGTACACCGGTGGCTGACGGTAAAGAAACCCGCAATATTAATGGTCGTGACTATTTATTGGAGCCAAGCATTACTGGCGACTTTGCGATAGTTAAAGCGTGGAAAGCAGATCGTTATGGTAACTGCATTTATCGTCATACGGCGATGAACTTTAATCCGATGGCAGCAACCGCTGGCAAAATTACGGTTCTTGAAGTTGAAGAAATTGTTGAGCCAGGGGAGCTAGAGCCAAGCCAAATTCACACGCCGGGTATCTATATTGACCGAGTGATTAAAGGTGAATTTGAAAAGCGCATCGAGAAAGTTACCACTAAGCAAGAGAATCAATAAGGAGCACGCTGATGGCATTATCACGAGAACAAATCGCTAAACGCGTGGCGATGGAACTACAGGATGGTTACTACGTTAACTTAGGTATAGGTATTCCAACCTTGGTCGCTAATTATGTCCCTGATGGCATCGAAGTGATGCTGCAATCAGAAAATGGTTTACTCGGTATGGGGCCATACCCAAGTGCAGACCAAGTTGATGCTGATATGATCAACGCAGGTAAAGAAACGGTCACCGCTGCAACGGGGGCGGCTATATTTAGCTCTGCAGAAAGCTTTGCCATGATCCGCGGCGGCCACGTTGATTTAACCGTGCTGGGCGCGTTTGAAGTAGACCAAAACGGCAACATAGCCAGTTGGATGATCCCGAAAAAGCTGGTTAAAGGGATGGGCGGTGCGATGGATTTAGTGGCCGGTGCTAAAAACATTATTTGTACCATGACCCATGCCAACAAGCATGGTGAATCAAAACTGCTGACCGAATGTAGTTTGCCGTTAACGGGCGTTGGTTGTATCAATAAAGTGATCACCGATTTGGCACTTTTAGAAATTAAAGACGGTGCATTTCATTTATTAGAGCGTGCTCCGGGTGTTTCGGTTGATGAGATTATTGCTAAAACACAGGGCAAGCTGATTGTATCTGGTGACGTTCCTGAGATGACTTTTAGCTAGTTTTGCGACTTTTAAGCAGCTAATTTGCCTAGATTTTATACTAACCCCCAGTAATGTGCTTTTTGTTCATGAGTTTTATGAACAAAAAGCCATTTATCACCATCAATGCAACTTACCCCCTAAACATTTCGTTAATCTATCGTTAACACTATGCTCCAAACCAGATCGCCGTTTGCAGTAGGCCGATCAACGACAACAAATAATTATAATCTGGTGTGGAGTAATTCATGAAAGCAAGTAACACACAGCTCGCTTTAGCCGTTGCAGCGGCGTTAGCAAGTACATCAGCATTCGCACAAAGCGACACTGAACAACTACAGCAACAACTCGATGCACTTCAAAAAGAAGTGGATTCATTAAAAACATCTAGCGGCTTCAACCTAGAATTTGGTGGTCGCGTGCAACTTGATTACAACTATTTCGACGGTGCTTACAATGCCGACAATGATGGCGCTGGAGGCAGCGACTTCTTCCCACGTCGTATCCGTACTTATGTTGAAAGTGAACATGGTAACTGGGATCACAAATTACTACTCGAATTTTCTGAAGGCTCGGCTGAAATCGTGTTAGCGCGGGTACGTTATGCATTCGACAACGGCTTAAAAGTAAAAGCCGGTAAAATCCGTGAAGACATGTCGCTCAATGCGCTAACCAGTTCTAAACACATTAATACCATTGAGCGTAGCACCCTTGCTAACACCTTCTCGCCTTTCTTCCGCTGGGGTATCTCAGCTTCTCAATACTTTAAAGATTCAGGCTTACGTTACGCGGTGGGTGTTTACAAAAACGATGCGTTTGGTGCTTCAGGCCATGACGAAAATGACAAACTGACATTGGCTGTAACAGGTCGCTTAACTTGGTCAAGTGCAGCGCCGGGTGATGTGATCCATTTAGGTGCTTGGCATTCTTATCGTGATATGGGCGACAATGATTTGAGCGCTCGTTTTGCCCGTGGTGAAGTGCGTGAAACCAATGTGCGCTTAGTGGATTACGCAGTCGGTGGTGAAGCCGCAGCGCTAAATAGCATGTCGCAAAGCGGTCTTGAATTTGCCTACCAAGCGAATGCATTCACTCTAGAGGCTGAATATGCCAGCCGTTACCTTGATACGGTCGATAGTAGCAACGAACTTGATGGTGAACGTTTTGATGGCTTCCATGTTTCGGCAAGTTACTTCTTAGGTGGTGAGCAGCGCCGTTACAAAGCAGGCTCAGCATTATTTGTACAACCGAAAGGAATTAAAGATGCATGGGAACTTGTTGCCCGTGTGTCACAAATGAACGCTAGCAGCAAACAGCAAGGTACCGACGTAACCACTTACACATTAGGCACATCTTATTATCTAAGCAGCGATATCAAATTTATGGGCAACCTGATTTACAGCGATGTTGATGGTGCCGGTGCTTCTACGCTGGTAGGTGATGAAGATTCAGGTATGGGCATCAGTGCTCGTATGCAGTACTTATTTTAGGAGTCGTGCATTATGACTATGTTTAAATCATTAAAAAGATCTGTTTTAGCAGCTTCATTATTAGTAGCCAGCCCACTGGCATTAGCAAACTTACACTTTTTGGTACCGGGTGGCCCAGGCGGCGGTTGGGATACTACAGCACGTGGTGTCGGTGAAGCAATGGTCAAAGCGGGCATTGAAGATAATGCATCATTTCAGAATATGTCGGGCGGCGGCGGTGGCCGTGCAATTGCTTACTTGATTGAGTCGGGCACTAAAAAAGGCGATATGTTGATGGTTAACTCAACGCCTATCGTACTGCGCGCATTATCAGGCAAAATTCCTTACAGCTATCGCGATTTAACACCAGTTGCCAGCATGATTGCTGATTATGGTGCGTTTGTTGTGCGTAATGACTCACCATTTAAAACATGGCAAGACGTTATTGATGCCATGAAAAAAGACCCAGGCTCTGTAAAAGTAGCAGGTGGCTCTGCGCGCGGCAGCATGGATCACTTAGTGGCTGCACAAGCGGTGAAAGCGGCGGGTCTTGATGGTCGTCGTTTACGTTACATTCCTTACGATGCCGGTGGTAAAGCGAAAGCAGGTTTACTGTCGGGTGAGGTCAACTTACTTTCAACAGGCTTAAGTGAAGCACTCGAAGTCGCGAATGGCGGTCAGGCACGTATTTTAGCGGTGACTTCTGCAGATAAATTGCCAGATTACCCAGCAATTCCAACCTTAAAGTCGCTAGGTTACGACATGGAGTTCGTAAACTGGCGCGGCTTTTTTGCAACCCCAGATTTACCAGCAGACAAACTAGCCGAGTACACAGAAAAGCTACGTAAGCTACAACAAACTCCTGAGTGGGAAGCGGTTCGTGCTCGTAATGGTTGGCTAAATCTATTTCAAGAAAAAGAAGCGTTTATTAAATCGCTTGAACAGCAAGAAGCGCAATTACGCGTTGTAATGAAAGAACTTGGTTTTATCCGAGGCTAAGGTTAGACGATGTTAAACCGTGAACTAATTGGACCAAGTTTATTCTTGGTCCTCTTTACTCTCTACGCCCTTGTGGCTTGGCAAATTCCACTTATGCCATTTGAAGAGTACGAAAGCGTTACTTCTGCTACCTTACCAAAAGTGTATGCAGTATTCGGTATCGTGGTGTGTGTACTATCGATTGGTGCCAACTTATTAAAGCAAGCGCCTGCAGAAAAAGCAGATCTACTCAGTAAGGGCAACTTACTACGTACCTTTGCACTGTTGGTTTTAATGGTTGCTTATAGCGCCATGCTTGAACCGTTCGGCTTTTTAATTGCCACCAGTGCCTTTTTAATTACGGGCTTTTTTATCATGGGCGAACGCCGTAAGGCAGTGTTGTTGTTTGCTTCTGTGCCTGTGGCCGTGGTTTTTTGGTTTTTAATGACACAAGTACTGGGCATTTACTTAGTACCTGGCAACCTGTGGAGTTAAGTTATGCTTGATGGAATTATGTTAGGTTTGTCGACCGTACTCGACTGGAACAACTTGTTATATGTGATTGTAGGCTGCTTTGTTGGCACGTTCATTGGTATGCTACCTGGTCTTGGTCCAATTACTGCAATTGCGTTGATGATCCCGATCACTTACAGCATCGGTGCTGATTCGGGCATGATTTTAATGGCCGGTGTTTACTACGGGGCTATATTCGGTGGCTCTACTTCTTCTATTTTGATTAATGCGCCGGGTGTAGCGGGGACAGTAGCGTCATCGTTTGATGGTTACCCACTAGCAAAACAAGGTAAGGCTGGTAAAGCCCTTGCGATTGCAGCTTATTCATCCTTTATAGGCGGGACCATTGGCGCCATTTTATTGATGGTGGCTGCGCCATTATTAGCGAAAGTGTCATTAAGTTTTCAGTCGCCTGATTATGTTGTACTGATGTTTTTAGGCTTAACGGCGATTGCTGCGTTCTCTAATAAAGGGCAATTTTTAAAAGCTATGATGATGACGGTATTTGGCTTAATGCTGGCAACGGTAGGTATTGATCCCTCTTCAGGTACCGAGCGCTTTACTTTTGGCCAAGCTGATTTATTAGATGGTATTAGCTTTTTATTAGTAGCAATGGCAACGTTTGCGTTGGCTGAGGCACTGATTAATGTGGCGCGCCCAGAAGCTGAGCCAGATAAAAAAATTGACGATCCTGATACGCCAAAAATTGGTTCAACAAAACTGACTAAAGAAGAAGTAAAAGATATGGCTCCTGTGGTTGGCCGCTCATCTTTACTTGGCTTTATAGTCGGTGTTTTACCGGGCGCAGGGGCAACGATTGCCAGCTTTATGGCCTATGCTACTGAGCGTAACCTTGCTCCAAAAGCACTGAAAGATAAATTTGGTAAGGGTTCAATGCGTGGCTTAGCGGCGCCTGAGTCGGCTAATAATGCAGCCTGTACGGGCTCATTTGTACCATTACTGACTTTAGGTATTCCAGGCTCTGGTACAACAGCGATCATGTTAGGGGCATTAATTGCTTACGGTATTCAGCCGGGCCCTATGTTAATGCAAGAAAACCCAAGCGTATTTTGGGCTGTCATTGTCAGTATGTACTTTGGCAACATTGTACTGCTGATTTTGAATCTGCCGTTGATCCCATATTTCGCTAAAGTGTTGGCAATGCCTAAATCTGTGCTGACCGTGATGATTTTATTCTTCAGCTTAATTGGTGTGTATTTAGTGTCATTTAACACCTTTGATTTATTTATGATGGTGGGCTTTGCGCTGGTGGCCTTGGTGCTTCGATTGTTAGCTTTCCCGATGGCACCTTTATTACTTGGCTTTATCCTCGGTGATATGATTGAGCGAAACTTCCGCCGTGCCATGATGATTTCAGATGGTTCGCTGAGCTTTTTATGGGACCGCCCATTAACACTGAGTATTTTTGTGATTTCGATCTTAGTGTTGTTGTTCCCACTGAAAGACTATATTGTCCAACGTCGTAAAGAAAAAGCAGCTACGCAAGCAGAGCAACATGCGTAGAACAAGGCACTGATATGAGATACACCAATAAGCTAAACCCATTTCAGCATATGGTTAAAAAACCTAAGCGCTTAGAAACGCGACTCATTATTTGGGTTACCGGTCTATGTGTTTTACAGGCTGTGTTGTTTGGCGCATTGGTGTATCAGATCACTGCAGAAAGCTTACATAACCACATGGGTGATAAAGCGCTTGCGCTCGCAACCAGTATTGCCTCACGGGATGACGTACAAAATGCATTGCAAACCAAGCAAGGGCTTGATGAGTTAAATACGCAAATAGAGCATATTCGTGAACTCACCGCTGCCAGCTTTATCGTAATTGGCGATAAAAATACTCGCCGCATTGTTCACCCCGACTCTGACAAGCTCGGTAAGCCGATGGTGGGTGGTGATAGTAAAGCGGCGCTACGTGGTGAGCGGTATGTGTCGATTGCAAAAGGGAGTTTGGGCGAGTCTATTCGTGGCAAAGTCCCCGTGCTTTCAGAGCAGGGCGAAGTCATCGGCTTGGTATCGGTTGGCTTTTTAGTGCAATCAATTGAACCGCTTATTCGTGCTCGCAGTGCTGAAATTATGCTTTGGGGCTTGTTGTTAGTGGGCTTGAGCATTCTGGCTGCGGTATATATCGGTCAACGGGTACGTAACGCTATTTTTGGTTTACAGCCTGACGAAATAGCACGGTTGTTCTCGGAGCAAGATGCTATTTTGAACACTGTTCGTAGCGGCATTATCGCTCTCGATCCTGAGGGTAACGTGCGTAACTTAAACCAACGTGCTTGCGAAATTCTCGGTAAACCGATTAGCTGTATTCATCAGCCTCTTAAGCTTGCAGATTTGCTTCCTGAACATAGCGAGTTTTTGATGCATAACCAACAGCGCCCGATTGTAGGTTTTGAATTGTTTGCCGCCGATAAACGCATTGTGTTGTCGCGATATGCATTGCAAGTGCAAGGTCAGGCTGATGGTATTTTGTTGAGTATGCGCCCTGCGGATGAGCTTGAATATTTATCGCAGCAATTAACTAAAGTGCAAGCCTTTGCTGAGTTATTGCGGGTGCAAACGCATGATTACTCGAACAAGCTAAACTTAATTGGTGCGTTAATTCAAATGGGGCAAACGGATCAGGCAATTGAGTTAATTGGTCAAGAAAGTAAAGGCTCGCAAGCGCAGATCCATCATTTACTCGAAAGGATCCAAGATCCGGTACTAGCAGGTTTATTGGTTGGTAAATACCACAAAGCCCGTGAATTAAACGTGATACTTGAGCTTAATCCAGATAGCTTATTAGGATCGATCACCCGTAAAGATATGCTTGAACGGGTTGTCTCGATACTTGGCAATTTGATTGATAACGCAATTGAAGCTGCTATTCGAGCTAGCGATACACGTACCCCTAAGGTTCGTGTTACGGTTGATGAAACCAGTAAAACACTATTGTTTGATGTTGAAGACAGCGGTTTTGGTTTAGGCGATGACAAGGATGTGATATTTACACCACAATACAGTTCTAAGTCAGGGGCTGAGCATGGTATCGGCCTTTATTTAGTTAAAACCAACTTAGATTCGTGTCGTGGTAGTTTAGAAATAGGTGAGTCTGATCTGATGGGGGCACGCTTAAGTGTCTACATTCCAAAATAATAAAAAATGATCAGCCTATAAATAAAAGGTAAAGAACATGACTTACTCAGTTGTCATTGTTGAAGACGAAGTTGAAGTAGCCCAATTATTGGCGCAATACTTATTACTTCCTCATGGCGTTGCTGGCCAACAAGGGGTGCGGCAAGCACTGCGTCAGGGGCAATATCAGGTTGTTGGTATTGCAGGCAATCTTGCCACTGCGAAAGCGCTATTATCGGCGATTAATGCCGATTTAATTTTGCTCGATATTCATTTACCCGATGGCAATGGCCTTGATTTACTTAATGAATTACGCCGCGAAGAAATGAAAAGCGAAGTAATGCTATTAACCGCAGCAAAAGAAGTAGAAACACTGGAAAAAGCCATGCAACTTGGCGCCTGTGATTTCTTAGTTAAACCATTAATGCTAAATCGCTTAGATCAAGCGCTGGCGCGATTCGAAGCAAGGCAACAATGTTTATCAGATGCCGATGAAGTAACCCAATCTATGGTCGATACTTTATTTGGATCGCAAGAACAGTTAAAAGCCCCGGTCAGGTTGCCAAAAGGGGTGGATCAGCTCACTTTGCAAAAGATCTTAAAAGCTTTTAAAGCGAATATTGGCACGGCTTTTACTGCTCAGCAAATGGGTGATTTAGTCGGCGTAAGCCGCTCAACAGCCCGTCGTTACCTTGAATACTTGCTTGAAGCTGAGCAAGTCAGTGCTGATCAGAGCTACGGAAGTATCGGGCGACCCGAGCGTTGTTATAAAATGACAAGTAGCTAATCACATCATTTAAATGCCAAATCAGCGCTAAATTAGCGATTTTAGTAGCATAAACTCACTGTTCGGCACGTTAAAAAGTGCCGCTTATCCTGAGCATAGAAAAATTTTATAAAATTGATTGCATTTTAAGCGACTTCGATGGTGATGTTCGCTTTAAGTAATGCTATACTCCCGCCGAATAATTTTTCGACTTTATTAAGAGTAAAATAATGGCAGATTTATCGAAGTACAGAAATATAGGTATTTTCGCCCACGTTGACGCGGGTAAAACTACTACCACCGAGCGTATCCTTAAGCTTACGGGTAAAATTCACAAAAGTGGTGAAACGCATGACGGTGAGTCTACTACTGACTTCATGGAACAAGAAGCTGAGCGCGGTATTACAATCCAATCAGCAGCTGTAACTTGTGAATGGAAAGGCCACCGCTTAAACGTTATCGATACTCCGGGACACGTTGACTTCACAGTAGAAGTATACCGTTCACTTAAAGTACTAGACGGTGGTATCGGTGTATTCTGTGGTTCTGGTGGTGTTGAGCCGCAGTCAGAAACTAACTGGCGTTATGCGAACGAATCAGAAGTTGCACGTGTAATCTTCGTAAACAAACTAGACCGTATGGGTGCTGACTTCTACCGTGTAGTTGATCAAGTTAAAAAAGTACTAGGCGCAACTCCATTAGTGATGACTTTACCAATCGGTATCGAAGACCAATTCACTGGTGTAGTAGACGTACTTGAGAAAAAAGCATATGTTTGGGATGAGACAGGTCTTCCTGAAAACTACGAAGTACAAGACGTTCCAGCTGACATGGTAGACAAAGTTGATGAATACCATGAAATGCTTGTTGAGTCTGCTGTTGAGCAAGACGAAGACTTAATGATGGCTTATATGGAAGGTGAAGAGCCTTCTTTAGAAGACATCAAACGTTGTATCCGTAAAGGTACTCGTGACCTTGCGTTCTTCCCAACATACTGTGGTTCTGCATTCAAAAACAAAGGTATGCAACTAGTACTAGATGCGGTTGTAGATTACCTACCTTCGCCTACAGAAGTTGACCCACAACCTCTAACTGATCCTGAAACAGGTGAGCCTACTGGTGAAGTAGCAACTGTTTCTGCAGATGAGCCACTTAAAGCGTTAGCATTCAAAATCATGGACGACCGTTTCGGTGCACTTACGTTCATCCGTATCTATTCTGGTCGCATGAAGAAAGGTGACACAATCCTTAACTCAGCAACTGGTAAAACAGAGCGTATCGGCCGTATGGTTGAGATGCAAGCTGACGAGCGTACTGAGCTTACTGAAGCACAAGCGGGTGACATCATCGCTGTTATTGGTATGAAGAACGTTCAAACTGGTCACACTCTTTGTGATCCTAAGCACGAATGTACACTTGAAGCGATGATCTTCCCTGATCCAGTAATCTCAATCGCTGTTGCTCCTAAAGACAAAGGCGGTAACGAGAAGATGGGTGTTGCTATCGGTAAGATGGTTGCAGAAGATCCTTCATTCCAAGTTGAAACTGACGAAGATTCAGGCGAAACCATCCTTAAAGGTATGGGTGAGCTTCACTTAGATATCAAAGTAGATATCCTTAAGCGTACTTACGGCGTAGACCTAGTTGTTGGTCAACCTCAGGTTGCTTACCGTGAAACTATCACGAAAGAAATCGAAGATAGCTACACGCATAAGAAACAATCTGGTGGTTCTGGTCAATTCGGTAAGATCGATTACCGCATCAAGCCAGGCGAGCAAAACTCAGGCTTCACGTTCTCTTCATCAGTTGTTGGTGGTAACGTACCTAAAGAATTCTGGCCTGCAGTTGAGAAAGGCTTCGCATCAATGATGCAAGAAGGTGTTCTAGCTGGCTTCCCAGTATTAGACGTTGAAGTTGAACTTTTCGACGGTGCTTTCCACGCAGTTGACTCATCAGCAATCGCGTTCGAAATCGCTGCTAAAGGCGCTTTCCGTCAGTCTATCCCTAAAGCGGGTGCACAACTTCTTGAGCCAATCATGAAAGTTGACGTATTCACTCCGGAAGACAACGTAGGTGACGTAATCGGTGACCTTAACCGTCGTCGTGGTATGATTAAAGACCAAGAAGCTGGCGCAATGGGCGTTCGCATCAAGGGTGATGTACCACTTTCTGAAATGTTCGGTTACATCGGCCACTTACGTACTATCACTTCTGGTCGTGGTCAGTTCTCTATGGAGTTCTCACACTACGCACCATGTCCTGCAAACGTTGCTGAAACAGTAATCGCTGCAGAAAAAGAGAAAAAAGCTGCTAAGTAATTAGCCTTTTAACTTCTTTTAAAAAAACCCGCACTTGTTGCGGGTTTTTTATTGCCTAAAATAGACCGCTTATTAAACGAATTGGTGTGATACCAACCCGCAATAATACTTAATCATTTTGAGGTTTTATTGCCTCAAAATAGACAACTTAATTAAGCGGATTGGTATGAGTGGTATAAATTATAATATTTTAATTTAAATCTATTATAGGTAAAAAGTAGCGGTTTTATAATGAGTTGCGGTCTGGTTTCTTTTTTCTAGTACAAAAGTATTTTTTTGTACCTTGTGTCCCTTTTTTAGACTCTGTAAAATAGCAATCGAATGATTCTTTAATCATTTTGTATTAAACGTCAGCTTATTATCATTAAAATTTTAAGATTCAGCCTCATGAAAACGATAAAGTTAAGTCCTAATTGGACTCTACAGGGAACCAAGATAGCGTTTGCTATTCTTGTTTTATTAAGCGTTACTTTTCTTGGAACATCGCTACTTTTGTTTCTTTTACCTATTTTGCTCTTTATAACTATTTTAAATTTCTTACAACTGCGCTTTTTACACTGTTATAAAGCGGGAATTTGTTATTCGCGTGGAATTAAAAAGCGTTATATTAACACTGAAGATATTGCTGCAGTTGAGTTCTCTCAGCTCGCATTTCTAACTATTTTTAAAGTAGATTTAGTAAATGGAAAAAGCTGCCAATTCTTTAATTGGCAAGTTAGCGATGAGCAAAAAATTGAGATTGAAAGACTCTATAAGGCAAAAGCCAACTCTAGAGTTGAATCAGTTTTAGAGTGTGAAGTATAAAAAAGGCCGCGATAAGCGGCCTTTTTACTTAATGGGGTGTCGCTTATTTTTTCATGCGACGACGAAGTGCAAATGGTAAAGCAAGTAGACTTAACCAAGCAAATGAACCAGAATCATCATCTTTTGACTCTTCTTCAGTTTCATCTTCTTCAACTTCTTCGGTTACATCATCTGCCACATCATTGGTAATGTTGATGTAGAGTAATTGTGCTTCTGATAAGTTGCCTGCGCTATCTTCTGCACGGATCATTAATGTAAGCTTGTCTTCTTCTTCAAAATCGAGCTCTTTGGCTACTGTGATTTCACCTGTAGCACTGATTGCAATCGCGTCAGCATGCTCACCTTCAATGCTAAAGCTAACGACAGGTGTATAATCAGCGTCACCATCAGAGAAAACAAGTTGACCAATCACAGCGCCTACCTCACTGTTTTCAACGATTTCGAATGATTGCTGAACTTCGATTACTGGCGCTTGTTGTTCTGGAACAGGCTCTGCAGATTGGATATCAACAATCACTGGGTCGTGATCAGATGCACGGTATGCATCGTCAGCGTAAAGGCTAGCTTGTTGTGTCGATGATTTATACTCAAGGTTGTAGTCTAGGCTGATTGGCTCATCGGCATTGATATGCCAATCCGTAGCAGCAACAACTTTAGCAAGCATAGATTCAGAGACTAGTGCGTGGTCAAGGCTACCAATGCGGCCAGAGAAGCTATAAGAATAACCTAATGTGTCGCCGTCTAGTTCAGCAACCGCACTCTTCAGACCTTTATCTGCAAATGCACGGATAGGATCTTCCATCGCGTATGCGTTCATATCGCCCACTAAGATGATATCTTCATCTTCAACTTCTGTTGGGTAAGTGGCTAACCAATCAGCATATGCATTTGCACCCGCAACACGGATTTCATTCCAACATGCTTGACCATCGCCTAAGTCAGCATTATTACCTTCAGCGCTACCACAGCCGCCTTTAGATTTTAGGTGGGCAACGGCAACAGTGAAGATTTCTTCGCTTTCAAGAGATTGGAAGCTTTGTGCAATTGGCGGGCGATTGCTGTAATCGAAAGGTTCTACTGTGGTATGAGCAGCCTTACCAACTTCAGATACTTTATTTGAGCGATAAATCAGTGCTGTCGTGATTGCATCAGTACCAATTTGGTCAACGCCGAAATCAACGAATGCGTAGGTATTTTCTGCATCTTCATCATTAAGTGCAGATACTAGGCTAGCAATGGCGCTATTTTCACCGAAACCGTCATTTTCGATTTCCATTAAGCCAATCACATCAGCATTTATAGCCGTGATTGCGCTAACTAATTTAGCTTCTTGGCGAGTAAACTCTTCTTCGCTATCTGCACCACGGCTAGTTGGGAAGCCTGCACCTTGGCCGTCGCCATTAAAGTAGTTTAATACGTTAAAGCTTGCTACACGTAGATCTGCATCTTCGTTAAGCTCTGGTGCATCTGTACGAGGGTTAGTTACAGTGAACTCAGGTTGTACTGTAGGGTGAATACGATAACGGTCGAAGCTATAACCCATCACACCGGTAATCGTATTAACAGTATCGCCTAAACGTAATGTGTTATAGGCATCAAGGCCCGTACCTGGGTAAGCAATAGGATCAAGGTTTTGCTTTGTTGAACCATCGTCGATTAAGATTTGTTTTTTAAGGTTTTCAGTTTCAATCGCATTCGCTGCATCACCTGGTAGCGCCACTTGAGTACCTTGGTATAAACGCTCAGTACCTAAGTCAACTTCACCATAGCGGCCAAGACCGTAGTTATTATTAACTACTAAAGGTTGCGCGATGGTTACTAACATACCTTCATAGGCTTCAAGGTCTGCAACGTCAGTAACTGGTAAAGTGATTGCGGTTGCATCTGTCGATAAGCCGGTTGCACAGATCTCAACTTGGCTAACATCACCTAGTTGTGTTGCGCTGTAGTATTCTGCCACGCTACCTTTAACACGTACGTGGTCACCTACAGCAACATCAGTATCTGCGAAATAAACGAATACACCTTCAGAAGTAAGTGGGTTTGTATCAACATCAGCAGCAAGTGAGCTAATGAAGAAGCCTTTTAGTTGATCATCACCTTGGAAGTCAGCTGTAACAACACCTTCAACTTCAACCTCAGTGTTAATAAGCGGGCTGTCACCGCCTTCACCTTGAATTGCGCTAATTAACGTTTTTGTTGCGCCACACTCAAGCGGTGTCACTGGATCTGGTTCAGGTGTTGGCTCTGTGCTATCACCGTATAAACCAATATTGCTGAAATCGTCTTGGTCGAATTGTTCCCACTCATCGCTTGGGTTGAATGCTGATGTTGCATCTGTACGACCTGTAGTCACAGTTGCTTTACGGCGAAGCGTTTTATTTTGTGTAGAAACACCGCCTTCATCCCATGCTGAACCCGGATCAACACCAAGTTGACCAAAGCTATCAACGATTGCACCGTCTTTAGTTAGTACTAATGCGTCATCACCGTTGAAATAAGTGATTGTTGATTCGGTGTTGCCTTTTGCTTTTAGTTCATCAGCAGAGCCTGCGTTAACAATAACGTAAGTTGCATTTGCAGCAAGTGTACCGGTTAGCGCTAAGGTGTTGTTTGGCGCAGCAAGGTCGCCATTACCATTTGAGTATAAAGAGATGGTGTAACCGTCAAGCGATAGATCAGCACCAGACGTGTTATAAAGCTCTACCGCTTTATTGTTAGAGCTTCCTTCAACGTATTCAGAGATGATTAGGTTGGCAGAAGCAGGCGCGCTCAAGCTTGCAATCACAAGCGCGAGCGGCGTTAATTTTGTATTTATCATTATTTTTCCCGTGTATGTATTATAAAAGTCCCAATATGGGACACAGTACTTTAAGAAAAATCTATGACAAATTAAATACAAAATGTTAATAAAATCGGAATAATTACCAATTTTTAGAACATTTGCTTTAGATTAGTTATTTTTTAACCAAATTGCTGCTTGTTTTGCAAAATATGTCAGGATGCCATCGGCGCCAGCACGCTTAAATGCCAATAATGACTCCATGATTATTGCTTCTTCTGCAAGCCAACCGTTATCAATGGCCGCTTTATGCATGGCATATTCACCGCTCACTTGGTATGCAAATGTTGGTACACCAAACTCATCTTTTACGCGACGTACAACATCTAAATATGGCATACCAGGCTTTACCATAACCATGTCTGCGCCTTCTTGCAGATCGAGGGCAACTTCACGAATAGCTTCATCTGAGTTGGCTGGATCCATTTGATAGGTCTTTTTATCGGCACCTTTTAAGTTACCTGCAGAGCCTACCGCATCACGGAATGGGCCGTAGTAGCTTGAAGCATATTTTGCAGAGTAAGCCATAATACGAGTGTGGATATGACCTTCGGCTTCAAGTGCTTCACGAATAGCACCAATGCGTCCATCCATCATGTCTGAAGGTGCAACTACATCAGCACCCGCTTCGGCATGCGACAGCGCTTGTTTAACTAAAATTTCAGTTGTGACATCATTAATCACATAGCCATCTTCATCAATGATACCGTCTTGACCATGCACGGTGAACGGGTCAAGTGCCACATCAGTGATCACACCAAGGGTTGGAAAAGCTTCTTTAAGTGCACGAACTGTGCGTTGTGCTAATGCATCTGGGTTATAGGCTTCTTCAGCCAGCAACGATTTTTTATCGCTCGGTGTTACTGGGAAAATCGCTACTGCGGGCACACCTAATTCAACGAGTTCTTTTGCTTCTTCAAGCAGTAAATCAATAGAAAGACGGTCAATGCCTGGCATAGACTCAATGGCTTCGCGGCGATTTTTACCTTCTAACACAAATACAGGAAAAATAAGGTCATTAACGGTTAGTTGGTTTTCAGCCATTAGGCGACGAGAGAAGTCATCACGACGCATGCGGCGCATACGTGTATAAGGGAAAAGGTCGAGTCCTGATTGGGCCATGCTTTGTATACTCCTAGTCTGGTAGAGGATAACTCACTACGCGATTTCGACCCGTTTGCTTGGCATGATATAAGGCTTTGTCGGCATAGTCAGTGAATAAACTTGGGTTATTAATGTCTTCAGCAATTGCGCTGTAAACACCTGCACTCAAAGTAAATTTAATCGTTGTTCCGGCAACTATTATATCAGTATTTTCTGCGGCTTTGCGTATTTGTTCGGCAATTTCTAAGGCACCAGCCTGTGGTGTGTTAGGCAACAGCACCACAAATTCTTCGCCGCCATAACGTGCCACTTCATCGAGAGGTCGTTTCAGGTGCTGTTTAATGACATCGGCGGCAGATTGAATGGTTTGATCACCGGTTAAATGACCATAGGTGTCGTTAATTGCTTTGAAATGGTCAATATCTAACATGATGATGGCTAAAGGTGTTTGTTCACGTCGCGAGCGACGAATATCCATCAGGAGTTTTTTATCGAAGTAACGGCGATTTTTGGTTTTTGTCAGCGCGTCTTCCATATTGAGTTGTTCAAGCTCTCGGTTTTTCTCTTCAAGCTCGCGTAATGTCACTTGTAACTCAAAGGTACGCTCCTCGATATTCGCTTCAAGGTCTTGGCGCGCTTGTTCTTGCAGTTCAAGGCGCTCGCGCATTAAGGTATCTTTTGCTTTGCTTTCCGCTAATGCATTTTGTTGCGCTGCAACTTCGGCATCGCGCTGCATTAAAAATAGTTTTATAACGGCATAGCTTAAACTTAAACTACAAACCAAAAAGCAAATGAAGGTGAGTGAAAGCACGCCGATATTTAAATTAAACGGGTTAAACACCCCAAGTGCACTGTAAATAATGGCGCAGAAAAATGCGAATAGGGCAATTAGAAAAGCGCTACAAGGTTGTTTATATTCACGATTAAACTGTTTAATAGCAATGCCTGCAAAGATGATGAGCACCACAGGTAAACTTAACAAGCACAGTGTAATTGCAATATGAATTGGTAAGAACCACATTATTACAGTGACAAGCACCACGACCCACGCTAACCAATACTGAAAACGATTTAAGCGAGATTTGGCAAAGCCGAATATATAGCCTTGCAATGGTACAAATAACGCACCACAGATAAAAAATAGAGTTGGGATTGTCAGTTGTTGAAACGATGAGCCACTAGGTTGTAAATAACGATAACCAAAGCCATAAAGGTAAGCCAAAGAAAGCCACAGCAAGGTAAGTAATAATCCTGTATAGGCGAAATAGCGGCGTCTAGAAAAGCCATAAAGCACTAAATTAGTGAGTGCGAGTGATAATATAAAACCGACTAATAAACCGTACAATAAATTAAATTTACTTTTATGCTTTAGGTATTCTGAGGGTTTCCAAAGGCTTAGAGGTACTCTTAAACCCCCATTGTTTTTAACTTTAAGATAAACAACGGAGTGGCTGGCTTTTGGAATGGTTAATGAGACTAACAGAGACTCATTTTTGATTTGCCGATTAGATAATGGGACTGCATCCCCAATCTTTGTGTTAAATAATAATTGGCTACCTTGAAGATGAAACACGCTCACTTCATCGAGTAAAGGGTTATCTATCGATAATATCAGTGGAATAACATCTAATGAGGTGTTTCTTATCGATAGCTTGAGCCACATTGGTTTTAGAGTCATACCTAGATTTAGGGTTTCGCCTTGGCTTGAATGCCAAGTTACATTGTTACTGCTAAAGGCTTGCTGTTGAGTGATAGGATCAAGGGTGTACTCAACATTAAGCGTATGTTGAGATTTGAATTGTGAACTAACAACAATGGAGTTAGCCTGCAAGTAAGGAGTAAATAAAACAACGAAGATTACGCCACAAAGTGACCATAGGCGCTTCATCTTAACCCTTTATGGAAAATAATTGCTGAAAGTTTAGTGTAGTTTGTTTTGCCACTTCAGTAAATTCTGAGCCTTTTAAATCAGCAATTTGCTGACATACATAAGGAAGGTTCTGAGGCTCATTACGGCGAGTTTTAGGTCTAGGCCTAATATTTCTCGGCATTAAAAAGGGCGCATCAGTCTCAATTAACAAGCGATTTAAAGGGATAGTTGGTACTAAGGCTTGTAGTTGTTCACCACGGCGTTCATCGCAGACCCAGCCCGTAACACCGATATAAAGCCCCATTGCTAGGTAACTTTGGAGTGCGTTTTCGTCACCCGTGAAGCAGTGTAGTACGCCTCGTACCTTGTAATCACTCAAGATTGCGAGCATATCTTCGCTGGCATCTCGCTCATGCAAATACACAGGCATATTTAGTTGCTCAGCAAGCTGTAACTGGCGTCTAAAAACGCTGCGCTGAACATCGCGAGGAGAAAAGTCACGATTGTAATCGAGGCCACACTCGCCAATTGCAACCACTTCAGGGTGTTGGCTGAGAGTTGTTAAGTGTGCTTCAAGCTGATCATCTGCAGTTTTTGCATCATGAGGGTGGACCCCAGCTGTGCAAAATTGCTT
The DNA here is from genome assembly GCF_005887195.1 of Pseudoalteromonas sp. S1650. NCBI lineage: Bacteria > Pseudomonadati > Pseudomonadota > Gammaproteobacteria > Alteromonadales > Pseudoalteromonadaceae > Pseudoalteromonas > Pseudoalteromonas sp. S1650. The sequence continues at coordinate 140,891 of NZ_PNDF01000008.1, forward strand.
AAACTGTTTGGCGAGTTTAAGAGAGGCTTGGCTACTTTGCAGATCGCAGCCAATAAGAAGCATCTGTGTTACATTTGCCTCTGCGGCACGTTGTAACACAGCTTGATGAATATCATCAAATTGATGATTGCTTAAATTGACGCCAGCATCAACTAGCGAATAGTTCATTAGTCAGTACGCTTAACACGAATTGAACGGTTTTGCCCTTCGATTCTTAACAAGAATGAATTGAAAACGCCTCGTTCAATTATGACTTTGTCGCTCACCTCTAGCTTCATTCTATCTGAGCCTACTTGGCGCCACTGTTGACCGTTTTCTAGTTCTATAATCAGCTCCCCGTAAGGCGCTTTTCTAACGCTCTTAACCACTGCGGTTATTTCGTCATCATTTTTTTTTGCAACTTCTTTGTGTTCTAAACCAAAGTCTTCATTTTTTGTTTTTAGAGCTTGTTCACTTGTTGCGGCTGCTGCGGCAACAGGAGCTGCTGAGCTAGTTACAGGTTGCTCAATTTGTTTTTTTGTAGCCGGTTTTGAAAGTGATTTACCTGCCATTACGTTGTCGTAACAAAGTAAGCGGTTAAAATCATTTTCAACAAAAGTACAGGCTTGCAATGCTTGTAAGTTAACTTCGTCTGCCTGTGCAGTACCAGCAATAGTTAAAAGAGCAACGAAGGGAATGAGTTGTTTTTTCATTTTATTCCTCGGATTCCTGTTGAGGTTTGGCGGTATAGAATGCAGCCAAAATTAAACCTAATTCAAATAATAACAGCATGGGTAATGCTAGTAATGTTTGTGACAGTACATCAGGAGGTGTTAAGAACATGGCAACCACGAATACACCTACCACGATATAAGGTCGTTTTTCTTTTAAACTTTTCGTTGTTGTTGCGCCACTCCAGCATAACAGCATGATGGCAACAGGTATTTCAAACGCAATACCAAAAGCAAAAAACAGTTTTAAAGCAAAACTTAAATAACTACTAATATCAGGTGCTAATGTCATCATATCAGGGCCAGTATTAGTAAAAAACCCTAAAATAATAGGTAGCACCACAAAGTAGCAAAATGCGATACCACTATAAAATAGCAAGATACTTGAGGCCAAAATTGGCATTAGCATGCGCTTTTCATGTTGATACAAACCTGGTGCTATAAAGCTCCAAACTTGATGCAGTATCATGGGAATAGCAGCAAATAACGCCACAAATAAGGTGAGTTTAAACGGTGCAAAAAAAGGTGCTGTTACATCCGTTGCGATCATGGTGGCAGTGCTTGGCAAGTTTGCAATCAGTGGAGCTGCAACAAAGCTATAAATATCGTTGGCAAAATACACCAAGCTGATAAATATTAGCAAAATGCTTAACAAAGCTTTCATGAGTCGGTTTCGTAACTCAATCAAGTGGCCAACAAAGCCTGTGTGAGCTTGCTCGGTCATAATTTACTATTCATCATCATTGTTATTGACCACAAAAGCAGAGATTAAATTCACTTTTTTTCGTCATTATTGTTAGTTTCTGCTTTTTCTGGTGTGTCTTTTTTATAACTGTGGGTAACTGACTGAGCAGCCTTTTGAAGTTCGTTTACAGAATCTTGCAGATCTGGTGTGAGCTCTTGCAAGTTTTGCTGTTCTGCTTTTTTTAAGTTCTCGTGAAGCTCATGGATACGGAGTTCTTCGTTCACTTCAGCTTTCACTGAATTGGCGACTGACTTTAATGTTTTTACCCAGCGGCTAACTGTACGAATTGCCACAGGCAAGCGCTCAGGGCCTAACACAATCAGACCTACGATAAGTACGACAACAAGTTCCCACATCCCCATGTTGATTAAGCCTTATGGTCGTCTTTGCTTTTCTCTACGGTTTCTTTGCTTTGCGTGTTAGAAGCTTGCTCTATTTGCTCGCTTTTGGAATTAGTTTGGTCATCATCAGACACGGCTTTTTTAAAGCCTTTTACTGCGCTACCTAAATCACCGCCAATGCCACGAAGTTTCTTTGTGCCAAATAACAACACGATGATTGCTAAAATAATGATTAATTGCCAAATACTGATACCACCAAAACCCATGGGTTACTCCGTTTTTATCAAATTTATTGAATAGACTTGCCTTGATTATACCCACCAAAACATAAATAGCACTTAGTTTATGCGCTTCGCCATGCTGCAATAAAGCCTGCTATAGCAAAGCCTGCGGTAATTACACTGGCGACTAAGTCATGCTGTAAATAACATAAGCCTGAAACTATTAAACAGCTACCAGCAAAGATACTAAGTAACAAAGGCTTAGCAGATTGCGGCGCTGGCAATTGTACAGGTTGTTGTTGACGCTTTAAGTTTTGATAAATTAAATCAGGTAATTCAGGCATTTTTTCTGCCCAAAATGGCAAGTTCGCATACATTTTTTTCATTACTGCAAGCGGACCAACTTGTTCTTTGACCCAATCTTCTAGAAAAGGTTTAGCGGTTTTCCATAAATCAAGCTGCGGATACAGTTGTCTGCCAAGGCCTTCAACATACAACAGCGTCTTTTGTAGTAACACTAATTGCGGTTGAACTTGCATATTAAAGCGACGAGCCGTATTAAACAGGTTAACTAGCACGTGGCCAAAAGAGATTTCGGCCAGTGGTTTGTTGAAAATTGGTTCACACACAGTACGAATGGCAAATTCAAACTCTTCAATGCTGGTATCGGCGGGTACCCAGCCAGAATCAACATGCAGTTGCGCTACTTGGCGGTAATCACGGTTGAAAAAGGCAATAAAGTTCTCTGCTAAATAGCGTTTATCTTCACGATTAAGGGTGCCCACAATGCCGCAATCAATGCCGATATATTTTGGGTTATGAGGGTTTTCACGTGAAACGAAGATATTACCCGGATGCATATCAGCGTGGAAGAAACTGTCGCGGAATACTTGTGTGAAAAATACTTCGACTCCACGCTCAGCTAGTAGCTGCATATTGGTATTTTGTGCCAGTAATGCGTCGGTATCTGATACCGGAATACCATAAATGCGCTCCATTACTAATACGTTACTGCGGCTGTAGTCACTATAAACAAAGGGAATGTAGAGCGAATCTGAGTCTTCGAAGTTACGGCGTAGCTGAATCGCATTCGCCCCTTCACGCATTAAGTCGAGCTCATCGAGCAAGGTTTTTTTGTACTCGTTTACTACCTCTATAGGGCGTAAACGTTTGGCTTCTTTTAATAACTTAGCCACTAAGCGTGCGACTTTTTGCATTAGCATTAAGTCGGCATCAATTTGCTCTTTAATGTTAGGGCGAATGACCTTAATCACCACATCTTGTGGTGCGCCATGCTCATCTATTAAGGTTGCCGTGTGAACTTGTGCAATCGAGGCTGATGCCAAAGGTGTTTGCGAAAAATCACTAAATAATTCACTAATATCATTAATACCGAGCGCCTTTTCGATCAGTTGCTGGGCAAGCTCACCTTCAAAAGGTTCAACCTGATCTTGTAGCAGTGCAAGCTCTAATGCGACATCATGCGGCAGTAAATCACGGCGTGTAGAAAGCATTTGACCAAACTTGATCCACACCGGGCCGAGCTCTTGCAATGCAAGTCTTAAGCGCATACCTGCAGGTTTATCTTTATGTTGGTTACGTAACCAAAATAAGCTGCCACGGGCGAGTTTGGCAAACCAAGGCACTCGTTTACGTGGAATTAATTCGTCTAAGCCATAGCTCAGTAGGGTTTTAGTGATGTAATAAAGACGAGCAGACGACACACAAGTTCCTTAGCGCATTAGCGTGACTGTAACAGCGCGTTAATTCGCATCTCTAATTGAGATACTTGGCTTTTTAATTGGCGATTTTGCTGTTTAAATTCAGCAAGTTCAAGAGGATTTATGGTCACTGCTAACTCATCTTGGCAAAGCGTTGTTAAGGTATTTTCTAACTTGCTTCTCGTTTGTGAACCACGACGTTTTAAAGCTTGAATAGAGAGCCACAACTGTTGTGCTGGGGCATCGCCAATGTATCGAGAAAAATGTTCTGGCCAATCAATATCAAGCTCAGCAAACGCATTGCTAAAGCCTTGCGCAAGATTTAAATCGCCTTGTAAGTCGAGCTTGTCTTGGCGAATGAGTTGCGTGAGCATTGATGGATCTTTAAGCGCTAACAAGGTGTTGATATCGGCGCTGATCATGCAGTCAAAACTGCGTTCTTGCGTACTGTATAAGTGAATTTGCTCGTCGCTGTAAACGCACAAAATTGACTGTTGCCAATCACGTATCTCAATCAACAGCTGTTTATCAGCAATTGCTGCAAGCTTACCCTTTAAATGAGGGTCTAACTGCAGCAGTTGATTAATGATTCGTTCGACGAGTGATAACAGAGCGTTTGCTAACATCGCGTTACCTACTTAATTTACAGAGTTTTTAGTATTTAAAACCACGGTGAAGGGCAACAATACCGCCAGTAAGGTTTTGATAACTGGTTTGTTCAAAACCCGCATCTTCCATCATGCCTTTTAATGTTTCTTGATCTGGATGCATACGGATAGACTCAGCAAGGTATTGATAAGACTCGCTGTCATTCGCAACCAGCTCACCCATCTTAGGTAAGATATTAAATGAGTAGAAATCGTAAGCTTTGCTCAGTATTTCTTGTTCTGGTTTTGAGAACTCAAGCACAAGTAAACGACCGCCAGGCTTAAGAATACGATACATTGAGCGTAGAGCTTTATCTTTATCGGTCACGTTACGAAGACCAAAGGCAATCGTAATTAAGTCGAAGCTGTTGTCAGGAAATGGCAATGCTTCGGCATTCATTTGTACATATTCAATATTGCCAACACGACCAAGATTACGCAGTTTCTCGCGGCCAACTTTCAGCATTGAAGAGTTGATATCGCCTAAGATAACTTGGCCTGTTTCACCCACTAACTGACTAAATTTAGCGGTCAAATCGCCTGTACCGCCAGCAAGATCTAATACATAGTGACCTTTACGAACACCAGAACTTGCAATAGTTTGGCGTTTCCATAAACGATGAATACCGAACGACATTAGATCATTCATTACGTCATACTTTGCAGCGACTGAGTGGAATACATCTGCAACCATTGATGCTTTGTCGTTTTCAGCAACGGTTTTATAGCCAAAATGCGTGGTCTTTTCTTGATTCTCGTTCATGATTAATCTCTATCGTGGCAATAAAGACTAGTGTACTTGATTGTAGCTGTGGGGTGCAATTTGATTATAACTAAATCATCAGATTAGCATTGCTTTTCATGATTTAGCACAGGTTTAAACTTTACTGGCCGGCAATAAAACTACTTTGCCCAAGCGACTTGGCTTTCGCAGCTGCTAAAGAGGCTTTACGGGCTAAGCTGTTAAAGTCGCCATCGCCTTCATGTTTAGCGATACCTAGGGCTAAGGTAATAGCGGGGAGTTTGGTGCCATTTTTTGAGCTGACAAAGCGCAGCTTTTCGACACCATTTCGTACTTTTTCGGCTATTAAGTTGGCAGTTTCAGGCTCAATATCAGCAAGTAAGATGGTAAATTCATCTTTACTTGTGCGCCCAGGTAAGCCGCTTTCTTGTACGTATTTTTGCACCTGCTTGGCGACTTTATTTAAAATTACTTCACCAATCACATCACCATAGTTTTCAATAAAATGGTTTAAGTTCTCAATGTGAATAGAGATAGCACAAACCGCTTTATTTTGGCCGACCCAAAGTTGAGTTTGTTGATTTAAGTAATGGCGCTTGTATAAGCCGGTTTGTTGGTCGGTGATGTGTTGTTTGCGTAATTGAGTGAGCTGTTTTTGGGTTTTTTCTTGTAGTGATTTGGCTTTTGCTATTTCTTGCTTAAATTGACGATGCTGATTGAGCAGGACTTCAGATTGCTTACTGAGCATTTTTAATGCATGACGCGTTTGCTCAATATTGTTTTCATCAATTGAATGAACACATTCTGTGACTTGATCAGCAAAGCGCACAATATTTTGCTCGTTATTGTTAGCATTTCGCGAAAGGGTGTTAATTACTGAGTCAACGTTGCGAACAATGGCGGTTTTCATTTTATGCCCTTGCTCTATAAAATCGAAATAAAGCTGTTCTACATAGACACAATCGATGGTTTTTCTTTGTGCGATGGCACGGTCAATAGCGGCGTTAAGTTTAGGGTTAGACTGGCTGACGTAGGTGTAAACAACTTGGTAGTTAAGTGGTGACGGCGGTAATGCATGATGTTCTAAAAAGATACATACCTTTGTCATTTTTTCTTGAGCAATAGCCATGGGATCATGGAACATCATTTTTCAATACCACTAAATACGCATATCAACCAATTAATCATCTCTTCCGTAAGGTATAGCTGCTTCCAAGCATAAATACTGAGTCTACAGTAATCTGTAATCAGCCTATTTAAAAGCAAAATCGCTTACTTTGGAACTTAAATTTGTTTCGTTTGTGTCTATTAGCTGATTTTCTCAACAACTTTAACAAGTGTAATTAAAAATTGCTTAAACCTTGCTCATTCTTATTTATACACCGTTGTTAATTTGAGCGTATTTAACCTGAGCTTGGTCGCATTTGTTTGGGTTTTAGCCAGTGCTGCGCTACTTTAGCGATACTGATTAAAACTAAAAAGAATGCTATGAAACAAACACTGTCGCGAACTTTAAATCGTTCTGTTATTGCGGTTGCTTTAGCGTGTACTTTAAGCGCTTGCCAAGTAACAAATATTGATGCTGATCAGCAATTTACTCAAGTAGCCGAAAATATTGTTAATTATCGCCAAAGCATCAGCCCGTATGGTAAAGATAATGGCGTTGATGGTTATTTATTAGAAAATCTATCGGCTGAATTTTTAGAACAAAAATACCAAAAGAATACAGAGTTACTTGCCGAGCTAGACGCTATCGACCGTGATAAGTTATCGGAAGAAAATCGCATTAACCTGACTATTTTACGCGGCCAAGTGCAAAATAGTGTCGATGAATATGTGTTTAATGCGCACTATATGCCGCTGACATCTGAATATGGGTTCCATTCTAGCTTGTCATTTATGATCTCCAGCTCAGATTACACAAAACCACAAGATTACCAGCTATATCTCGCTAAATTACAGCAAATTCCTCGCTATTTTTCGCAAAATATTGGCTGGATGCGAAAGGGGCTTGAAGTGGGCCTAACCCAGCCAAAGGCTGTTTTAGAAGGTTATCAAGACTCAATCACGGCTTATATTGTTGATGATGCTACTAAGTCTGAATTCTACAAACCATTTTTAAATAACACGGCAGGCCTAAGTGATAGCGAGTTTGCAGCGCTACAAAAGCAAGCGCAAACCATTATCACAGAACAAGTTATTCCGGCATATCAAGGTTACTTAACCTTCTTTAACAATGAATATCAACCGGGTGCACGTACAGATATTGGTATTTCAAGTACGCCGAATGGCAAAGCGTTTTACGAAAATCGCGCTAAGTACTACACCACCACAGATATGACGCCAAAAGAAATCCATGAGCTGGGTTTACAAGAAGTCGCGCGTATTCGCGCAGAAATGGAAAAAATTATCGAGAAAGTAGGCTTTGAAGGCTCGTTTGCTGATTTTGTGCACTTTTTACGTACTGATCCGCAATTTTACGCAAAAACACCAAAAGATTTGCTAAAAGAAGCGTCTTACATTGCCAAGAAAATGGATGCGCAGTTACCTAAGTTATTCCACACCTTGCCAAGAATGCCGTACGGTGTTGCGCCAGTGCCAGAGAGCATTGCACCTAAATATACAACGGGTCGTTACTCAGGCTCTCGCCGTGATGACCAAGCAGGTTATTACTGGGTTAATACCTATGCGTTAGATAAGCGCCCGTTGTATGTACTTGAAGCATTAACTTTACACGAAGCAGTACCTGGGCATCATTTACAAATCTCGCTAAATGCTGAACTTGAGTCATTACCAAGTTATCGCCGTAATGCATATTTGTCGGCATTTGGTGAAGGTTGGGGCTTATATTCGGAGTTTTTAGGTATCGAAGCGGGCTTTTATCAAGACCCATACAGTGACTTTGGTCGTTTAACTTATGAGATGTGGCGAGCGGCACGTTTAGTGGTTGATACAGGTATGCATATGTATGGCTGGAGCCGCGAGCGTGCAATGAAGTTTATGAGCGAAAACACCGCGCTTTCATTGCATAATGTGAAGACAGAAACTGATCGTTATATCTCATGGCCTGCACAAGCGTTGTCATACAAAATTGGTGAGCTAACTATTAAACGTCTACGCCACGAAGCTGAGCAAGCACTTGGTGCAGATTTCGATATTCGCGAATTCCACCATCAAATATTGCGTCATGGCTCAGTGCCAATGTCAGTGCTTGAAGAGCAAATTCAACTTTATATTAAAGCTGAATTAGCAAAACGAGCAGCATAGCTGTATAGCAGTATAAAAGAAGAGGCGTGATTTACATCACGCCTTTTTGTTTATTGCACGTAATATAAACACCTTATATGCTTTGAAGGATGTCATTTCACAAAGGGGCCTTGGATGAGTGATTTTATAATTTTTAGTATCGATGTATTTGCCAGCTTGTTTATTTTTGCACTCGGTATAGGTTTGCTGGTGATTGTGTGCTTTTACATTAGTGATGTGACGCAATCTAAACAGGCGATTCGCCGTAATTACCCGGTGATCGGTCGCTTTCGTTATTTTTTTGAACGCCAAGGTGAATTCTTCCGACAATACTTTTTTGCCATGGATAGGGAAGAGCTACCATTTAATCGTGCTGAGCGAAGCTGGGTGTATCGTGCTGCGAAAAATGTTGACCGTACTACGGCCTTTGGTTCAACCCAAAGCCTTGATGCAACGGGCACTGTGATGTTTATGAACTGTGCGTTTCCGACTTTAGATGAAGATGCACTTGATCCAAGCGAAGTCACGTTAGGGCCTTATTGCCAAGCTCCTTATACAACAAACTCGTTATTTAATATTTCAGGTATGAGCTTTGGCGCATTATCTAAGCCCGCTGTTCGCGCATTATCGCGAGGGGCAAAATTAGCCGGCTGTTGGATGAATACCGGCGAAGGAGGGCTCAGCCCTTACCACCTTGAAGGTGGCGCCGATATTGTGTTTCAGATTGGCACGGCAAAATATGGTGTACGAGATGAGCACGGTAAATTAAGCACCGAAAAACTCAAAGCGATTGCTGAGCACGAACAAGTTAAAATGTTCGAAATTAAAATGAGTCAAGGTGCTAAACCCGGTAAAGGGGGTATGTTACCAGGGCGCAAAGTGACTGCTGAAATTGCAAAAATTCGGGGTATTCCTGAAGGGCATGACTCGATTAGTCCAAATGGTCACCCAGAGATTAAATGCCCAGCAGATTTACTCGATATGATTGAAACGGTACGCAGTACCACAGGTAAACCAACCGGTTTTAAAGCGGTTATTGGTGAATACACTTGGCTCGAAACCTTGTTTAGTGAAATAAATAACCGTGGTATTGAATCTGCCCCTGATTTTATCACTATTGATAGTGCCGACGGTGGAACGGGCGCTGCCCCTCAACCCTTGATGGATTCAGTTGGTTTACCGCTACGAGAGAGCCTGCCTTTGGTTGTTGACTTGCTAAAAAAACATGGTCTCAGAGAACGAGTGAAAGTGATTGCATCGGGTAAGCTAATCGTACCGTCAAAAGTGGCTTGGGCACTCGCGCTGGGTGCTGATTTTATTGTGTCGGCGCGTGGTCATATGTTTTCGTTAGGTTGTATTCAGGCTCTACAATGTAATAAAGATACCTGCCCGACCGGTATTACGACTCATAATGAACGCTTACAGCGGGGCCTAGATGTGACCGATAAGGCACAACGTGTCGCCAATTATAATAAGTTTATTCATTATGGTGCAGGGCTGATTGCTCATTCATGTGGTGTATCAAGTGCCCGCGAGTTAGCTCGCCAGCATGTGCGAGTGGTACAAGAAAATGGTTTATCAGAGCCGCTCGATAAAATGTATGAGCACTACAATAAATAATCTAGTTGAGTTGAATAATTAAAAGGCGCATTAAGCGCCTTTTTACTTTTTGACTATCAGTTTAATAAACTGATTAACAACGAAAAGAACTCGTCTTTATTGTTACAGCTTGTGGCATTGAGCATCAGTTGCTCGCCGAGTACGAGCGTTTGCTGTTGTACTGCTAAACGAGCTTGTGCATCTTCAATACCGTCTATATCTGCAACATGGGCTAAACCAATAGTACGGCGAATAAGTTCAGCGCCACAGTAGCCAATCGCATCACGCAATACGTGTTGTAAGTAATCTTCGCTAAAGGCGCGGTTTGCAAAGCTAATATCAGTTGCTTCCCTGCTTGCTAGGTTTAACCAATGTTGCTCAAATTGGCTATAACAGTCTTGTAAGCAAGTTAATAAATGGGTTTGATACTGACGGCGCTTTGCTTGCTCTGTAATACGGGCGTTTTGGGCACAGTAATTTAGTAGCAAGTTACCCATAAATGAGCCGATATCAAAGCCAACAGGGCCAAAAAAGCCGAACTCTGGGTCGATCATTTTAGTGGTTTTGCTATCAACAAAAATGCTGCCACTGTGCATATCGCCATGCAATAAAGTTTGCGGGCACGATAAAAATTTCGCTTTTAATTTAGCAGCGGCCAATTTTAAAGCATCATTATTACGAATACTTTCGACGTGCTCAGTAAGCTCTGCAGGGAAATTATTGCGCTCATGCTCAATGTACGGATCAGTGAAAAATAAGTCTTCTGTGATCTTACATAAATCAGGGTTAATAAATTGACTGACTTTGGCTTTTTTATCTTCAGCAGATAAGTAAAAATCTGAGTTATAAAAGCCTGTTCGGCTTAAGTAGAGCGCAACATGACTTGCCAATAAGGGAAATTGCTCTGCGTTGATTTGTGCGCCACGTAAAATTTGTAACTCACCTAAATCTTCTAACACGGTTAATGCCAGCTCTACATTGTGATGCAATATCGCCACGGTATGCTCTGGGCATAACTTACCATGATTAATCAATACTTCGGCTTCGATTCTGGCGCGGTCTAACGATAATGGCCATGACTCACCTACGCAGCGGGCATAAGGGAGTGCTTGCTTTAGAATTACACTGTTGTTGTGCTGATCAGCAACCCGAAAAACTAAGTTTAAGTTTCCATCTCCAAACTCGTATGCAGTCAGTGCTGCATCAGCAGGGAAGACTGAAATTAGTTCACTTTTAACAAGTTCTTTAATGTAATCAACAGCATGCTCTGCATTAAAGGCAGTGTATTTAGCCATGGCTCTATCTCGTAATACAATTAACTTTGAGCATTCTATACCTGTAACCGTTTAGATGTCCATACATCTAGTTTGTTAGTTATCAAAACTGATGTAAAATAACTATTCACATAAATTAGTTATTCATTAGTTATTCGGATTCAGTATGCAAGATCTCATCGCCAGCAGTATTAAATATCAGCAAGGTACGCTAACCGTGCTTGATCAGTATTTGTTACCACATCAACAGCATTGGCATGTATGTAACGATGTTGAAACGATGAAAGATTTGATTCTGACTTTGAAAATCCGGGGAGCGCCTTTAATTGGCTTAGGTGCTAGCTTATTGGTTGCACACCTAGCCGAGCAGGGCATGAGTCAATCAGCACTTGCGGTTGCTATAGATGAACTAGAAGCAACACGCCCAACCGCCGTTAACCTTATGCACTGCATGGCCAAGTTACGCGTAGCGCTTGTAGAGACTGATTATGTTGCAGCTGTTGCCTCTACTGCTGAGCAGTTATTTAAAGAAGATATTGCCCTTTGCGATAGCATGGCAGAACGTGGTGCTGCCTTGGTTGATAAAGGTGATAACATTTTAACGCACTGTAATACCGGTGCGTTAGCGACTGCGGGTGTCGGTACTGCATTAGGGGTTATTCATAAAGCGCAGCAACGCCACGGTGATATTCATGTTTGGGTTGATGAAACGAGACCGCTACTGCAAGGCGGCCGCTTAACGGCTTTTGAGCTTGAGCGCTGGCAAATTCCTTATACCTTGATTTGCGATAACATGGCGGCGAGTTTAATGGCTGCGGGCAAAGTAGATAAAATCTTTGTAGGTGCAGACCGTATTGCTGCAAACGGTGACTTTGCTAATAAGGTAGGTACATATAACCTTGCTGTGTTAGCGCATTTCCATAACATTCCATTTTATGTCGTTGCGCCACTTACGACACTTGATACACAAACGGCGTGTGGTGCGAATATCGAAATTGAGCAACGCAGCCCTAATGAAGTGCGCGGTGTTAGTGGCAGTTTTGGCGAAGCAATATGGGCACCAACTAACGCGAAGGTTTATAACCCGGCATTTGATGTTACACCGGCTAGCCTAGTCACAGGCTGGGTGCTCGATAGCGGCGTTTATAACCAATCTGATATCGAGCAAGGTATTCTAAAGCAATTAAAATAGAAAATTACTCAGCACTTTTTTTAGTGTAGAGCTCAATGCTATTTTGACTATTTGCGGTTAGTAACGAAATCGCCAGCTTGTCATTACTCGCATTGATATGCGTTATATAGTGTAAGGGCCGCATTTTCATTGCTAGATCAACATTTTGTATGTTTGCCAAGTCAATACTATAAATTTCATTATTTGTGGCAATATATAAGCTGTGATGGTTGCTTGTCATAGTGATAATTGAAGGCTTTAGCTCTATTAGTTTGTCAGGAGTTATCAGCTCACTATAAGTATTGCTGTCACTATCTAAAAGCAAATATTTTCCGTATTTAGAATGGACGATTAGCTGATTATCATCATACCAAGCAATTGCCAATGGGGTGTCGATGGTGCTTTTGACAACCTGATCGCTGTTGGTGTGCAAAATCATTAGTTGGTTTTGCTGGTTACTAAGCTCGGTAAAGATTACTGCAATTTTATTACCTCTGACTGCTGCTAGTTTGCTGTTTCCTGGTAGTGTCCAGTGTTTAACTTCTGAAAAGTCATTGGCATTTAATAAGCTTAGCTTTTGATTGCTTTTATTAAAACTCACCAGCTGACTGCTGTCGTTATTTGCAGAAATAATGGTGGTATCTTCACCAATTTTGTCGGTTATATCTATATATTGGTTGTTTTTTCTGAGCCAGTGCTGTCGTTTATAGTATTCAAGATCAGCGAAGTAGACATCATTATTAGTCAGGGCGACCAAATCACCTTCATGCTTATTAGCTGTGGCAATATAGCTCATTTGTTTTGATTTTATGTCAAATATAGCCGCATCACTGTCGTGTAAATCAGTGCTGATCAGTACACTTTGTTTATTAAGAGGGTAAGCGTAATTTGCTCGTTTTACTGGGGCTTTAATGGCTTGTCCCCGACTCATGGTATCAAATGAAAATGATTCAATAGTTAATTTACCGCGGTTATACCAAACAAGCGAGTTAGTTTGTTTATCATAAGTTGCAGCCCAAGCTCGGTATTCGTTGGTGGTTAAAAGTTTGAGTGAGCTACCGTCTAAATTCGCTATATAAATTTCTGCTTGGCCAACATTGTGGCGTTCAAAAATAACACGGTTGGGGTTTTTAAGTGTTGTTAAAATATAATCGCCAGTGCCAGTAATATTAGGTGATGTAATGCGAATTTCTTCACCGGTCTTTAAGTCTTGCGCATACAGAGCAGATAGGTGAGTTAAGCCACGGTAATTATTACGTCTTGTAATTGCCGTATTACCAATTTCAATGTACTGATCTGGTGTGATATTTAATATAGATTGATTTGTAACTGGCTTTAGTAATACTTCATTTGATAGCAAATTGCTTGCTTGCCAAGCACTACAATCATTGAAGTCACTGTTTTCACATGAACTATAAAATAGCCGCTCGCCATCTTCAGACCAGCCCTGTAAAAAGACAGCGCCAGATGTAATTGAGTACTCTTTTTTTGTCGTTAAGTCGACAACATAAATATGCTGATTGTCATTTTGCAGCACATAGGCAAGCTGCGTTTTGTCGTGATTTAGCAATAATTGATAGTGAGTGCCCTTATGCCATGAAATCGTTTCGGCTTGCAGGTCTAAAAATGGCGCTTCGTTTTGTGCTTCATCATTTACTTTAGGTTGCTGTAAGAACAACCAAATAGCCGCAATCAATAAACCAAGCGCTAAGGCCGCAAAAGACCATGGCCAGCGTGAAGAATGCGCTTTTTGCACGTTAAGGGGAGTTGTATTAACTGGAGTTTCAGCTTCTTTATGTTCTGTGTTTTTATCTTCTGTTATTTGTGGGTCTGAAATGGGGGTGGGCTCAAGAGGCTTAACTTTAATAAATAGGCTATAACCTTTGCGGTAATGGGTTTTAATAGTTTGCCCGGGCTGCTTTTCTGATTTGAGAGTTTTTCTTAGTTCAGAGATGGCACGGTTAATAGCATTGTCATCAACAAAACTTTGTTGCCAAATATTCTCAACCAGCTCTTGGCGAGTGATAATGCGATCATTATGCTCAATAAAGAAACACAGCAATTTAAACAATAAAGGTTCTAGTTCACGCTTATGAGTGCCATCGCTGATGGTTTGCTGCTGAGTGTTAAATTGCCACTCACCCACATAAATAACGGTATCGCGTAAGGGTGAAAATGCCGACCCCATGTTTAGTCCTTTAACTAAAAAATATTAATTTTGATAGGGAAGATAATAACAGCTTTTGTTCTTGATTTGGGTCTTTTTGTTTTATATTTGTAAATTAAAGGCTGTTTTTTGCAACATATAGCCAAGCTTGGTTGTTACATTGGAATGTTTCTGCGATTCGTTGATAATCATCTACTTCGTAAGCATCAGCCTGATTGAGCTCACGTTTAGTGATTAAATAAATAGTGCCATTAACAATATCACTTTGTTTGCCTGTTTTGATTAACGCCGGGTGAAAACGTTGACCACTACTTTTAAGCACGGCTTCGTCGGTGATCTCGACTTCACCAATGACATACCCAGTTAGCGTAGCAGGTTGACCTTCGAGCAAACGCCCAAAGGTATCAAGCTGAACCTGCGGGTACTGTAAGGTACCGTACGAGAATAGCTTTTCCATGTTAATCCAGCAGCGGGAAGTTGGTAGCAATAGTTGACTCAGTGCTTTTAGCGACCCAACCTTCGGTATTATTGAATAAGCGAATTGCTGTGAATTCAGGGTCGCTGCCCATATCAAACCAATGTGGTGTGAGTTCTGGTACTGAAATTAGGTCGCCTTGTTGGCAAAGCACTTGATACACTTTGTCGCCTAAGTGTAAGCAGAATAAACCTTGGCCTTTCGCAAAAAAACGAACTTCATCTTCGCTATGTGTATGTTCAAATAAGAACTTACTGCGTAGTTCGCTGGCATTTGGACTTCCCTTAGCAAGCGAAATAACGTCCACTGTTTGATAACCCCCTTCAGCCTTAAGGCGCTCTATATCGTTAGCATAGGCAGTTAAAATAGCGTCATGGCTGGTATCTTGGTCAATCTGTGCTGTTGCTTGCCATTGCTCAAAGCGAACGCCAACCGCATTCAGCTCACTGGCAATCGCGCTTAAGTCTTCACTATGAAACAGTATGTTGTTTGCGTTGTTATCATTAAAAATAGTTAATTGGCTCATGCTAAAAGCTCCGCACTAAATGCTGTGAAATCGTTAATGTATGGGTGAGCGTCGCTTACTGCTTGTCCATCGCGAACAAGGTGTAAAGTGCCAAGGCCTGCAGCTTTGGCAGCATCAAGCTCTGCCACCACATCGCTTAAAAACAATACTTCGGCAGCGTCAAATGGCAGCTCGGCAATAATATTTTCATAAGAGCTCTGCTGTTGTTTTGCGCCAACTTTAGTGTCGAAGTAATCACTAAATAAAGGTCTAACATCACCATAATCAGAAAACTCAAAAATCAGGTGCTGGGCTTTTACTGAGCCTGATGAGTAGACATATAAACTTTTACCAGCATGTTTTTGGGCTTGTAAAAAGTCATAAGCGTCAGGGTAAAGGTGGCCAGTAAAATCACCACTTTCGTAGCCCGTTTGCCAAATTAAGCCTTGCAACTGCTTGAGTGGGGTAATTTTTTGATCAGTTTCAATCCAATGAATTAAATGACTAATAACCGTGTCGATATCGGCTTCGGGTTGTTCAATGTGTGCTTTAACGGCCTCAATTTGGGCTGCAACTTCTGGGTCTGTTTGATGTGATTTTACAAACTCAGGTAATTGCCCTGCCGCGTAAGGAAATAATACGTCTTTAACAAATGAGATGCGGGTAATAGTGCCTTCAATATCAGTTAAAATTGCTTTGATCATGGCTGAACTCCAGCTTGAATACCTTCTAATTTTAGGCGCTCAAGCTCACAGCTAAATAGAAACTCTAACCCTTCTAAATGACGAAGTACTTCTTTGATATCTCGACCAACGACATATAAACCATGGCCACGAATTAATACGGCATGCTCAATAGGGGTGTGAAGGTGATGATCACTGACTAGTAAGCTTAAACGGTCAATGTCTTGGTCATTATCAAAAATGGGAATAGTTAAGGTATCTAAGTGCGATTTGATACCGCTTAAAGATTTTTGCATTTCGTAGCCATGCAAATTGATAGCGTGGCCTTTGATCACACGAGATAACACGGTTGCCGCAACAGAATGAGTGTGCAAAACAAATTTAGCTAACGGGATAAGCTTATACATATTCAAATGTAGCTCAGTTTCAGCTGATGGATTGCCAGAGCCTTTAGTACGATTGCCTTCATGATCAAATTCAATAAATGCATGAGTGCCGAGTTGACCTTTATCGAAACCACTTGCTGTGACGACATAACCGCTTGCAGTGCGGGCTGAAAAGTTACCACCAGTAGCAGGGACCCAGCCACGTTGGCTTACCCATTTACCAGCTTCAATTAGTTCTGAAATAGCGGTATTGTTATGCATATATTCCTCGACATTCTAAAAGTTATTTAGACGGCTATACATCTGTTTTAAGCAATGATAGCATCGCTTCGGGCGCAAAACCATCTTTAAGGAACCTCTGTGTTTGAAAGTAAATTGCCGAATTTAGGCACCAGTATTTTTAGTCAAATGACCGCTCTAGCAAATAAGCACCAAGCGCTTAATTTATCTCAGGGTTTTCCTGAATTTGATGCACCAGAATTACTAAAAAAACAGCTCAATCATTATGTACTTGAGGGAGCAAATCAATATGCGCCTTCAAGTGGGGTTGCAAAGCTACAGCAGCAAATAGCAGCTTTGATTGCTAGAAAATACCATAACAACATAAATTACGAGCAACAAGTTACCGTCACCTCAGGGGCAACAGAGGCATTATTCGTAGCAATTCAAGCGCTTGTTAAAGAGGGTGACGAAGTGGTGGTGTTTGACCCCGCTTATGACTCTTACCAACCGGCAATTGAACTTGCAGGCGGTCGTTCAGTTCATGTTGCTTTGCATGCGCCAGACTACAAAATCGATTGGCAAGCCGTAGCTGATGTTATTACAGAAAAAACACGTGTCATCGTCATCAACACGCCACATAACCCAAGCGGTAAAATCTTTAAAACAGAAGATATTAACGCCCTTAAAGCGCTTGTTACTAAGCATGATTTATATGTAATTAGTGATGAAGTGTATGAGCACATTACCTTTGATGGTGCTTTGCATTTAAGTGCGCTGATCGACCCTGAGTTATTTGCACGCAGTTTTGTGATCTCAAGCTTTGGTAAAACCTTTCACAGCACCGGCTGGAAGATGGGTTACTGTGTAGCACCCGCTCAGCTGATGGTGGAGTTTCGTAAAATTCACCAATATGTGACCTTTTCAAGCTTTACGCCTGCTCAGCATGCATTAGCCGATATGCTTGAGTTAGAGCCTGAGCATGTTGATGAGCTAAGTCATTTTTATCAACAAAAACGCGACTTGCTTAGCGAAGCACTAGCGCAAAGCCGTTTTAAAATATTACCAAGTGAAGGTACCTACTTTTTACTACTCGATTACAGTGATGTGTCTGATCTTGATGATGTTGAGTTTTGCCATTGGTTGGTTGAGCAAGCGGGTGTTGCAGCTGTACCACTCAGTGTGTTTTATAACAGTGCAAGCAGCGACAAAGTGATTCGTTTATGTTTTGCTAAAAATGATGACACATTAAAATGTGCCGCGGAGATTTTATGCCAACTTTAACCTTAGCTTTAGTGCAGTCATCACTGCATTGGCTTGATAAAAGCGCTAACCTTGCGCACTTTACTGAGCAGCTTAACAGTTTAAACGAGCAAGTTGATTTAATTGTCTTGCCAGAAACATTTGCCACGGGTTTTGCGATTAATCTAGATTGCAGCGAACCAGAACAAGGCGAGGTACTTAGCTGGTTAAAAGCCACAGCTAAGCAAAAAAATGCTGTGGTTGCAGGCTCTGTTTTAGTTGCAAAAGACGACAAAAAGGCTAATCGCTTTTATTGGGTTTGGCCAAATGGCGAAGTGAAGTATTACGACAAACGCCATTTATTCTGTTTAGGTAACGAAGGCAATTTCGTCGCAGCAGGCGAGCATCGCGAGGTATTCGCTATCAATGATTTTCGCATTTTGCCGCAAGTGTGTTACGACTTACGCTTTCCTGTATTTCAGCGTAATTGCAACGACTACGATGTGATGATCAACGTAGCTAATTGGCCAGCAGCTCGTCGCCATGTCTGGGATACCCTGCTAAAAGCACGCGCAATGGAAAACCTGTGTTATGTCGTGGGTGTCAATCGCATTGGTGCTGATGGTAATAATGTTGCCCACAGTGGTGGAACTGCCGTTTATGATTTTAAAGGTGACACCTTGGCTAAGCTCGAAGATGGCCAATCGGGTATCATTATTCAGCGCTTAGAAAAATCACCGCTTGATGACTTTCGAAGAGCGTTTCCTGCTCACTTAGATGCTGATCAATTTCAGTTACTGTAATTGCTCGAAGCCGCATACTCAAAAATTTGTTAAACTCATGGTTGGATTATTTACTTTAAGCAATCATGAGTCGCAAAATCACCCCCGTTATTCTTGCTGGTGGCATAGGTTCTCGTTTATGGCCTTTGTCGCGTAAAGCGATGCCTAAGCAGTTTTTGTCTTTGCTTAGCGAAAAATCACTGTTACAGAGCACGCTTTTACGAGTGGCTGACTCACGATTTAATGCACCAATTCTAGTGTGCAATGAAGAGCATCGCTTTATCGCTAAAGCGCAAATTGCAGAAATCACAGATAGCTATACTTTATTGCTTGAACCTGAAGGTAAAAATACCGCCCCCGCGATTGCCCTAGCCGCTGAATTTGCACTGCAAAATGGTCTAACTGATCCCTTGTTGGTGATGCCTGCTGATCATCATATCAGTGATTTTGATAAACTTATTGCCTGCTTAGATAATGCGATAGCGCTTTGTCAGCAACAACAATTAGTAACCTTTGCCATTACTCCCACTGAGCCACATACCGGCTATGGTTATATTCGCCAAGGTGAACAGTTAGCTCATAAAGGCTGTTTTAAGGTGGCTGACTTCAAAGAAAAACCAGCTCTGCAATTAGCCGAAAAATACCTTGCCAGTGGTGAGTATGGCTGGAATAGTGGCATGTTTTTATTTTTGCCAGATGTGTACTTGAGTGAGCTTAATCGTTTTGCGCCAAAGATTGCTGACAGTGTCGCAAAAGCGGCTAGCTTCACCGCAGATTTAGGGTTTCAACGGCCTGTTGCGGGTGCGCTCACAGCATGCCCAAGTGATTCTATTGATTATGCTATTTTGGAGCGTAGCGCTAACGTTGCTGTTATACCTGTTGACTTAAATTGGAGCGATGTTGGCAGCTTTTCTGCATTATCGAAAATCGCAGAAAAAGACCATCATGGCAACTATTTAGCCTCACAAGGAGTGAGTTTAGATAGCGAAAATAATCTACTGATCAGCGAGGCTGACCACACTATTGCGGCGCTCGGCGTGAGTAATCAAGCAATTATACATACTCATGATGCCACCTTAGTGGCAGACAAAAGTGCGCTCGATAAGCTTCCTGATTTACTTAAACAGCTTGCTGTTGTTGATAGCGATAAACTAACCCACCATCAAGCCGTATTCAGACCTTGGGGCAACTATCGAACTTTAATTGAAAGCACTGGCTTTAAAGTAAAGAAAATAATCGTAAACAGCGGCGCAAAGCTCTCAACTCAACGCCATCAGCACCGTGCAGAACATTGGGTCGTCGTATTTGGAGTGGCAAGCGTGCGAGTAGGTGATGATGAATTTGAATTATCCGCCGACCAATCTTGTTACATCGCGGCTAAGCAGCTACACAGCCTTGCTAATCAACAATACACGCCACTAATCGTTATCGAAGTACAAACCGGAGCGATACTTGATGAAACTGACATCGAGCGATTTGATGATAGGTATGGGAGGGGATAGCTGGAAGCTTTAAGCTTATCGAAAAGGAGGCTTTTTAACAGAGCTTATTTGATTCATAAGTTGGATTTTTGCCGCTTACTGCTAATGCTTCTAAACTTACAGCTGCTGTATCACTTCAACTGTTTTAGTTTATGGTCTATCACAGGATCATCGGGTGAGAGTTGCTGAGCCACTTCTAAGACCTTAATTGCATCGTTTGGGTGCTCATCTTGATGTTTGATTGCAACATCAATCAGCGGTTGCACATCAATCGCATCTTTTTGCTCTTGCATGTGCTCGGCTTTTTCTTCAGCTAAAATTGTATGCGCGGTGCTTAGTAAGGCTAAACGATGTGGCGAACTCTTGTTTGCCTTATTTAGGCGACGATAATAGTCTTCTTTAAAGCGTAGCGTTTTGGTTTGCTGGCGGAATTGGGCGATATCAACTTGCTGGTGGCTTATAAAATCAACAGCAACATCTTTATAAAAGCCAAACTTATTTAAATATGTTGCATGAACACTATGGCCCATACCAAACACGCGTAAGTGGGTGAGTTGTGGGTAACGTTTAGCATGAGCTCGGTCGATACGATTAGTTGGGTCGTAAATAATATAACCCTTTGCATGGCCTAAATCTAAATCGTGGTAGTCACCGTTCCAATCGAATTTTTGCGCGATGTCAGTGCTTGAACGGTCATCCCATGGTGCTTTTTCTTTGTTTTTTGTGCTAACAGGGTGAAAGAGTAAAACTTTATCAAGCTTTAATAGATTGGCAAAGGCGCCAACGGCAAAGCCTCCTCGGCTCAAACCATAACCTAACCGCTCTTTGAATCCGCCAATCAGTGGTGCTAGCTGCTCAATGAAAAACAACAGGTTACGGTGCCTAAACCAGTTGCTAATGCCTAAATGTTGAAAGGCGATAATATTCACATCTTGTTTTTTCGCGAGCTTATAAGCCCAAGGCGAAAAATCATCAGTAATATCATGTTCTTGATAATTTGTTCCAGCAGGAGAGAAGGTAATTAGCAGGGGCTTATTGGCATCAATGATATGGTATTTTACATAAACATCGCCGAGCAAATCACCGCCAGTCATAGGTACAAGGCTTTGTTGCTCATCGCGTGGGAGGTTGGTCCATTCCTCTAACCAATACAATAATTTCATACATCCCCCTTAGTACCTCTAAAATAAAGGGGCGAAATTATAGCAAAAATAGCAGCTCATTAAAAATGGCCGCTACTTTATATGCTTAGCCCTCGCTCATTGCGATGATCTGTTGCCAGTCATGTTCAGTTACAGGCATTACTGATAATCGGCCGCCTTTTTTAAGGGCGATTTCGGTGATTGCATCATTGGCTTTAATCGCCTGCAGGCTCACTAGCTTTTTAAGGTGTGCTTGATATTGCACATCGACCACAAACCAGCGCGGGTTGTCAGCGGTTGCTTTGGCGTCGTAGTAGTCGCTATTTAAATCAAACTGTGTTGGGTCGGCATAAGCTTCGCGAGTTACCGTAGCAATACCAGCAACACCCACCTGTTTACAACTTGAATGATAAATCATTACCAAGTCACCGTGCTTGATACCATCGCGCAGAAAGTTGCGGGCTTGATAATTACGCACGCCATCCCACATAGAAGTTTGCTCAGGTGCGTTTTTTAGATCATCAATTGAAAATGCATCGGGTTCGGTTTTAAAAAGCCAATAAGCCATAATGAGGTGCTCTTACAAAGATTTACTTCCAATTAGTCTATAGTATCATTAAACGCTTGTCGGGATTGAGGATAAATAAATGAGCCAAGTATTAGATGACCTACTGTCATTAATGTCGTTAGAAGAGATTGAGCAAGGCTTGTATCGCGGGCAAAGCCAAGATTTAGGATTTAGAGCTGTATTCGGTGGCCAAGTAATGGGCCAAGCCCTATCTGCCGCAAAAGAAACATTACCACAAGGGCGTATTGTTCACTCTTTACACTCTTACTTCTTGCGTCCAGGTGATGCTGCAAAGCCGATTGTCTATGATGTAGAGAATATCCGTGATGGTAAAAGTTTTAGTACTCGCCGTGTAAAAGCAATTCAATATGGTAAGCCAATTTTTTACATGACCGCTTCTTTCCAAGGTGAAGAAGAAGGCTTATCACACCAAGCGCAGATGCCTGATGTCCCTCAGCCTGAAGAATTAAAGTCATCGCTTGAATTTTACCAAGCAAATGCAGAGCTTATTCCTGAGCCAATTCGGAATAAGTTCATTCGTGAAGTGCCTATTGAAATGCGCCCTGTGACTTTTCATAACCCATTCAAACCACAAGTGATGGAGCCAGTTAAGCATATTTGGTTTAAAGCTAATGGTGAGATGCCTGACGATCAGCGTATTCATAATTACTTACTCGCGTACGCATCTGACTTTGAATTTTTACCGACTGCATTACAGCCGCACGGCGTATCGTTTATGCAGCCGAATATGCAGGTTGCGACGATTGACCATGCAATGTGGTTCCACCGCCCGTTTAGACTAGACGATTGGATTTTATATTCGATTGATAGCCCAAGTGCGAGCTCTGGTCGTGGTTTGGTGCGAGGTCAGTTCTTTGACCGCCAAGGCAATTTGGTTGCCTCAACGATCCAAGAAGGGGTCATGCGTCAGCGTTAATCTTTTGTGTGCTGAGCTTGACTTTGCACTATATCGTCAATTGACTGCCAGACCCGTGCTGGCAGCAATGCTTTAAGGTATAAATACACCTCACATAGTTCATTGCTACCCGTTAAGCCTTGCTCTGTTTCGGTAATTAGCTTTTGCTCTCGCAAGCTTGAAATAAAACCAATAAGTACTTTTTTGTCGAAGAACTCAGGGGTTTTAATGCCGTGCAAGGTGCCCAAGCGCTCTGCTAACACTTGGCTTTCGTGTTCAAGTTCTTCACGCTCAATACCACTGCTAGTTTGAATAAAACCAACCACGATAGCGTAGCGTTGTAGTGTTAAGCTTAGAGCACGACCAAGCATTTCGAGTTTCGCTAAGCAGTCGTTGCTGTTTGTGATCTTGATATTATCGCTATCAATTTCAATCAGGTCCTGATCAACGAAGCTTGCAAGTACGCGCGTAATGTAGTTTTCATCTAACTCATGCAAGAACCACTCTTTGGCAAATAGCGGGTAAAAACGTGCAATTAAGGCTTGGCAATCTGCCATGGTAGTTTGATGTGCTTTGAATAAATGCAGCGCCAATAAGCTCGGTACTGCAAACAAGTGCAACACGTTATTACGGTAGTAGTTGAACAGTGTTTTTTCTTTATCGTTAATCGCGATAATTTCACCGAACTCATCACTGATAACATCAAACTTATTAAGTTTAAGGGCATGCTCTAGTAGCTGCTCGGCACTTTCGTCTGGTGTGGTCACCTTTTCACTGTAGCTGGCGCTACGCTGTAAATGTAAATAAAACTCAAGCTGAGCAATCAGCTTAGGTTTACTTAACGCGTGCTTATCATTTACCAGTAAAATCATCGCAAGTAGATTCACTGCATTAAGTGCAGCGGCGCTATTAATATTAACCATTACCTTATCAGCGAGGTTAGCGACTTGTGGTCCAAGCCATTGTGGTTTCTGAACATCAGTTGGGTGAATCGACTCTCGCCAATCAGGTTGTTGATCATTGAGATATTGGTTTATCGATATAGGGTCGCCAAAGTTTAAATAACCACGACCATAGTTTTTAAGGTTTTTAATTGCCTTAAAGATACCTAATACCGACTCACCTTTTTTATCGTTACCGGCAAGCTCTTTTAAGTAGGTATTAATTTCCATTACGTGCTCATAGCCAATGTATACAGGCACAATTGAAATAGGGCGATCAATGCCGCGTAACATAGCTTGTAATGTCATAGCGAGCATACCTGTTTTTGGCGGTAACAAGCGACCAGTACGGCTACGACCACCTTCAGTGTAAAACTTTACTGAATAGCCTTTGATAAATAACTGGCTCAGGTATTCTTTAAATACTGACGAATACAATTTATTGCCCGCGAATGAGCGGCGAATAAAGAAAGCACCACTGCGACGGAAAATCCCCCCTGCTGGGAAGAAGTTTAAGTTGATACCGGCAGCGATATGCGGCGGAACTAAGCCTAAATGGTAAATAGAATAGGTCAGCAATAAGTAATCCATGTGCGAGCGATGACAAGGCATATAGATAATCTCGTGGCCTTTATCTGTGAGCTCGTGCACTTGTTCTGAAAACTTAATATCAATCCCGTTATAAAGTTTATTCCACAGCCACGTTAAAATACGGTCTGCAACACGAATGGTGGCATCGCTATAATTAGCGGCAATCTCATCAAGTAGCTTTAGCGCATTTTGGCGCGCTTGCTCTTGGCTAATGTTTTTTTCTTTCGCTTCTATTTGAATTGCTTTTTTTATTGTTGGTGAGGCAAGTAGCGAATTAAATAGCTGTTCACGTGATGGCATTTTCGGGCCAGTCGCTGCCAGTTTTTGGCGGCGAAAGTGCACGCGGGCTACACGTAAAAGTTTATGTGGTAGTTCATCAACATCGGCTTTTTCATTGACCAATAAAGATAAATCGAGTGGCTGACTAAAGCGAATAAAGTTATCGCGCCCAGAAAATAGCAACACAAAGAATTTACGAAACCAGCTAGGTGTTAATGAATGAGACACCAAAGTACCTAAACCTGGTTTTTCTTTGCCTGGGTTGCGGCCCCATAAAATCGTCACTGGGATCACTTGGACGTTTTTCTCACCTGATTGCATCAGGTGGTCAATAATTTGTTTGCCTTGCTGCAGAGCATTGCTAGGTTTGCTTTTGTTACCAAATAGCGGTGGTGGGTTTTGAATACCGATAAAGCGATCAAGTTCTGCATTACCTAATAACTGCTCTTCGGTCGGGTTAGGTAAGCCGTATTTTTTACATACCCGCGCCAGTGCTGCTAAATCAGAGCGTGCATTTAGCCTAACAATATAAAAAGTAGGGTTGGCTGGGTTTAGATTGTATTGTTCAATCGGATTCTCTGGCAGCACCTTACTTTTTACAAACAAGCGGTTCATACCGGCAGAAATGAAATTTAAACAACGATTAATGATACGCATCAACTCACCAAAGTTATTAGTAGATATTAAATAGACCGAGTGTGGTCAAAAATAAGCGGCATAGAATAACAATTATTAACTGGACTGACCATTTAAAAGCGATTTTCTAGCCTCTTTACTCGCATAAGTATAATTTAAAGACGCTAATGTTATTGATAAAGTTCGAAAATTAAACAAAATTTAATTTAGACCTTTGAGATTTTCAAAATAGTTGTTGCATTTATCACCAATCTATCTATAATACGCAGGCTTTCAAAATTCCCTCGGGAACTTGGAAGGAAAGATTAAGCTTGGATTTCAAGCTAATAAACAGGAATTCCGATTTGGAATTCATCGTAGATATAAGAAAGCAGCCGACATCTTAGTTATTAAGATTGTTTCGGTCGTTTTTTTATGCTCTTTTTAAATGCTCTTTATATTGAGGTTTAAGAATGTCAAATCAACGCATTCGTATTCGCCTAAAAGCTTTTGACCACCGTTTGATTGACCAATCAACGGCGGAAATCGTGGAAACTGCGAAACGCACTGGCGCTCAAGTACGTGGTCCAATCCCACTACCTACACGCTTTGAACGTTTTACTGTACTAACTTCACCGCACGTTAACAAAGACGCGCGTGATCAGTACGAAATCCGCACCCATAAACGTCTGATCGACATCGTAGAACCAACTGACAAGACTGTTGACGCTCTTATGCGTTTAGATCTTGCTGCTGGTGTTGATGTTCAAATCAGCCTGGGTTAATCGGAAGATTAGAGAGGTTTTAGGAAAATGGCATTAGGTCTAGTCGGTCGTAAAGTGGGTATGACACGTATCTTCACTGAAGATGGTGTATCTATCCCTGTGACAGTTATCGAAGCGACACCTAACCGCATTGCTCAGATCAAATCTGAAGCAACTGACGGTTATAACGCGCTTCAAGTAACCGCAGGCACTAAAAAAGCAAGCCGTGTAAACAAAGCAGCAGCGGGTCACTTCGCTAAAGCTGGTGTTGAAGCGGGTCGCGGTCTGTGGGAATTCCGCCTAAATGGTGGTGAAGGCGATTTTGAAGTAGGCGCTGAGCTTACTGTTGAATTATTCAACGAAATCAACAAAGTTGACGTAACCGGTACTTCTAAAGGTAAAGGTTTCCAAGGTGGTGTTAAGCGCTGGAACTTCAGCATGCAAGACGCTACTCACGGTAACTCTCTATCTCACCGTGCTCCTGGTTCAATCGGTCAAAACCAATCACCTGGTAAGGTGTTTAAAGGTAAGAAAATGGCCGGTCACATGGGTGCTGAGCGTGTAACGACTCAAAACTTAGAACTAGTTCGCGTTGACGCTGAGCGTAACTTGCTTTTAGTTAAAGGTGCAGTACCTGGCGCTATCGGCGGTGACGTTATCGTTAAACCAGCTGTTAAAGCATAAGTCCTGGAGATTTAGTGATGGAATTAGCAATTAAAGACGCTTCTGGCGCTCTTGAAGTTTCTGAAGCTACTTTTGGACGTGAGTTTAACGAAGCATTAGTACACCAAGTAGTTGTTGCTTACGCAGCAGGTGCTCGTCAAGGTACTCGTGCTCAGAAGACACGTTCTGAAGTTAGCGGTGGTGGTAAAAAACCATGGTCTCAAAAAGGTACTGGCCGTGCACGTGCTGGTACAATTCGTAGCCCAATTTGGCGTTCAGGTGGCGTTAGCTTCGCAGCTAAACCACAAGATCACAGCCAAAAAGTAAACCGTAAAATGTACCGCGGTGCGATCAAAAGCATCTTATCTGAATTAGTTCGTCAAGAGCGTTTAATCGTTGTTGAGCAGTTTGGTCTTGAAGCACCAAAAACTAAAGAACTAGTTGCTAAGCTTAAAGAACTTGAGCTTAAAGATGTTCTAATCGTGACTGAAGAAGTAGATGAGAATCTTTTCTTATCGGCACGTAACCTATACAAGGTTGACACGCGTGATGTAGCTGGTATCGATCCTGTAAGCCTAATCGCTTTCGATAAGGTACTTATTACAGCTGCTGCTGTTAAGCAACTTGAGGAGGCGCTAGCATGATCCGTGAAGAACGTCTTTTAAAAGTGATCCTTGCTCCACACATCTCTGAGAAAAGCACTATCGCTGCTGAAGAGAACAACACGATTGTTTTCAAAGTAGCTTCTGATGCAACTAAAGCTGAAATCAAAGCTGCAGCAGAAAAGCTTTTTGAAGTAGAAGTAACTGGTGTTCGCACACTAAACGTTAAGGGTAAAACAAAACGTACTGGCATGCGTTTCGGTCGTCGTTCAGACTGGAAGAAAGCTTACGTTACTCTTAAAGAAGGTAGCGAGCTAGACTTTGTCGGCGGCGCCGAGTAATAAGGGGAGTTAGAATTATGGCACTTCAAAAGTGTAAACCAACTTCTGCGGGTCGTCGTCACCTGGTTAAAGTGGTTAACCCAGATCTACATAAGGGTAAACCTTACGCACCACTACTAGAGAAAAACTCTAAGTCTGGTGGTCGTAATAACAAAGGTCGTATCACGGTTCGTCACATCGGTGGTGGTCATAAGCATCATTACCGTGTAATCGACTTTAAACGCACTAAAGATGGCATTCCAGCTGTTGTTGAGCGTCTAGAGTATGATCCAAACCGTAGCGCAAACATCGCTCTTGTATTATATGCAGACGGTGAGCGTCGTTACATTATTGCACCTAAAGGCTTAAAAGCTGGTGATTCAATCCAATCTGGTATTGATGCACCAATCAAAGCTGGTAACACGTTACCAATGCGTAACATGCCTGTAGGTTCGACTGTTCACAACGTAGAATTAAAACCAGGTAAAGGCGCGCAAATCGCACGTTCTGCTGGTGCATACGTTCAAATCCTTGCTCGTGAAGGTCAATACGTAACTCTACGTCTTCGTTCTGGCGAAGTTCGTAAAGTTCCAGCTGACTGTCGCGCAACACTTGGTGAAGTAGGCAATGCTGAGCATATGCTTCGTTCACTAGGTAAAGCTGGTGCAAATCGCTGGCGTGGTATCCGTCCGACAGTTCGTGGTGTTGCCATGAACCCGGTAGATCACCCGCACGGTGGTGGTGAAGGTCGTACATCTGGTG
Source organism: Pseudoalteromonas sp. S1650 (assembly GCF_005887195.1). NCBI lineage: Bacteria > Pseudomonadati > Pseudomonadota > Gammaproteobacteria > Alteromonadales > Pseudoalteromonadaceae > Pseudoalteromonas > Pseudoalteromonas sp. S1650. Next base: position 169,411 of record NZ_PNDF01000008.1, read on the forward strand.
GTCGTCATCCTGTGTCTCCATGGGGTAAACCGACTAAAGGTGCTAAGACACGTAAGAACAAGCGTACTGATAAATTTATCGTACGTCGTCGTACTAAATAATAGTTGAGGAATAGCCATGCCACGTTCTCTCAAGAAAGGTCCTTTTATTGACCTACACTTGCTGAAGAAGGTAGAGAAAGCGTTGGAAAGCGGTGACAAGAAGCCAATTAAAACTTGGAGCCGTCGTTCAATGATCATACCTAACATGATCGGATTGACCATCGCTGTCCATAATGGTCGTCAGCACGTTCCTGTGTTCATCACAGACGAAATGATCGGTCACAAACTAGGTGAATTTGCACCAACTCGTACTTACCGCGGTCACGCTGCGGATAAGAAAGCGAAGAAACGTTAAGAGGGGAATGATAAATGCAAGCATTAGCTAAACATAAATTCGCCTCTGGTTCGGCGCAAAAAGCACGTCTAGTTGCAGATCAGATCCGCGGACTTCCGGTTGATCGCGCTCTAGAAATCCTGGCGTACAGCCCTAAAAAAGCGGCTGTATTAGTTAAAAAAGTACTTGAGTCTGCTATTGCTAACGCAGAGCATAACGAAGGTGCTGACATTGATGAGCTTCGTGTAACTACGATCTTTGTGGACGATGGTCCAACAATGAAGCGTATTATGCCACGTGCTAAAGGACGCGCAGACCGCATCCTTAAGCGTACAAGCCACATCACTGTTGTGGTTTCAGATAGCTAGGAGTATAAGTAATGGGACAAAAAGTTCATCCTACTGGTATTCGCCTAGGTATCTCTAAACCTTGGGTTTCTACCTGGTACGCGAATTCAAAAGATTTCTCTGATCAGCTTTTTGGCGATCACAAAGTACGTACTTTCCTTACTAAGGAATTAAAAGCGGCTTCTGTGTCTAAAATCGTTATCGAGCGTCCAGCTAAATCTATCCGTGTAACAATTCACACAGCTCGTCCTGGTGTTGTTATCGGTAAAAAAGGCGAAGACGTTGAAAAACTACGTCAAGCAGTAACTAAGATTGCAGGTGTTCCGGCTCAGATTAATATCGCTGAAGTTCGTAAGCCTGAACTTGATGCACAACTAGTAGCTGACGGTATTGCGTCACAGCTAGAGCGTCGTGTTATGTTCCGTCGCGCTATGAAGCGTTCGGTACAAAATGCAATGCGCATTGGTGCAAAGGGTATCAAAGTTGAAGTTAGCGGTCGTCTTGGCGGTGCTGAGATCGCACGTTCAGAATGGTATCGTGAAGGTCGTGTACCTCTACATACTCTTCGTGCTGATATCGACTACGCAACTTCTGAAGCCTTAACCACTTATGGTATCATTGGTGTTAAAGTTTGGATCTTCAAAGGCGAAGTTATTGGTGGTTTACCACTAGTACAAGAGCAAGAGAAGCCAGCTAAACGCGCGCCAAAGAAAGCCAAAAAAAGTGCTAAGTAGAGGTAGCGAGTAATGTTACAGCCAAAACGTACAAAATTCCGTAAAATGCACAAAGGCCGCAACCGCGGTTTAGCGCAAAACGGTAACAAAGTAAGCTTCGGTACTTTCGGTTTGAAAGCTACTGGCCGTGGCCGTATGACTGCTCGTCAAATCGAAGCAGCTCGTCGTGCTATGACACGTCACGTAAAGCGTCAAGGTAAAATCTGGATTCGTGTATTCCCAGATAAGCCAATTACGAACAAACCATTAGAAGTTCGTATGGGTAAAGGTAAAGGTTCTGTTGAATATTGGGTTGCTGAAATTCAACCTGGTAAAGTACTTTACGAAATGGAAGGTGTTTCTGAAGAGCTTGCTCGTGAAGCATTTAACCTTGCAGCGCGTAAATTACCATTCACAACAACTTTCGTAACTCGGACGGTGATGTAATGAAAGCTAGCGAACTAAAAGACAAAAGCGTAGAAGAGCTAAATGCTGAACTTCTAGGACTTCTTCGTGAGCAGTTCAACCTGCGCATGCAAGCAAGCACTGGTCAGTTAGCTCAGACACACACGCTAAGAACAGTACGTCGCGATATCGCGCGTGTAAAAACAGTTATTAACCAGAAGGCAGGTCAATAATGAGCGATAAAATCCGTACTCTTCAAGGCCGTGTAATCAGCGACAAGATGGATAAATCTTTCACTGTTGCTATCGCACGTTACGTGAAGCATCCAGTATATGGTAAATTCATCAAACGTACGACTAAACTACACGTACATGACGAAAACAACACAGCTCAAACTGGTGACGTAGTTACTATTTCTGAGTGCGCTCCTATTTCTAAGACTAAGTCTTGGACTTTAGTAGACGTTGTTGAGCGTCCAAAGAAAGCTTAATTTTTAATTAAGTTTCCTTACTAAAAAGCCCCGGCATCTGCTGGGGCTTTTTGTTTTTAAAATACCGCTTACCGCCATTTTCTGATGAACTATTTCACTCATCTGACACTCTTAAAAATAAAAATGAGGCACTTGAGTGTTAAAAGGGAATTACAAAGCATGGATCATCTCGATTACGCTACATGCTATGCTTTTATTGTTATTTGCTCGATATGGAAAGTCTGTGAAACTTCCCGCAGTCGCTGAACCGCCCAAGGTAATCAACGCGTATGTGAGTGTCGATTTAACAAAGCTACCAAGTTTGCAGAAGACTCAAGACAAACCTTTATCGGATCAGCCGCCAGAAACAGTTGATGAAGCGAAGGCTTTGCCGCTAAGAGAGGAAACCCCTCATAGCAGTCCTAAGCAGAAAAGCGATGATAGGGTTGTTGAATACTCAGTTAGTGAATCCCAAGAAGTGACAACTGAGGTCGCAAAGCCTGATCAGGCACCTGAACACTCAAAAACAACCGAAGTACCCTTTAAAAAGCTCAACCCGTATGCGCCAATTCCAGAGCTTAAGTTTGAAAATGACTCTTCTAATGCATCGCTATTTGGTCAGGTGAACGCCGCAAATAATAATTCGTCTGTAGGCAGGATATCTGTACCTGTGCAATTAACAGTATCAGATAAGGCAAAAGTCGTTTGGCAGAGTGGTGATGGTAGCAAGCGCATCGAGGTGCTAAATGGTATGTGTTATGGCATCGATTTTAATTCGGTGTTTGGTAAATCTGGAGTGCCAAGCGGTTCGCCCAGACCTTGTGAAGACAAGGATGCTAAATTATTTAAAGAAATAATGAATAAGTGGAGTAAAAACTAATAAAAAAACACTTTACCTCAACTTAACTTGAGCTTTTAAAGTGGCGTTTTTAAAAGGGCGCTACAATGAATCCATTAGAAAACTATCTATTAAGCTTGCAGATTAATACTTATAAAACTTCAATTTATCAAGTTATTGAAATACAAACGCGTATTTGGCAATCACTCCAATCAGGCTCTAGCTATGTACTGGCCATGCTGGAGGTATTAGAAGTAGTAAACCATTCAAAACAACAGCAGCATCAAGCACTGTTAAAGCAGGTGTTACAGCTTCTTGGCTATAGTGCCCAATCTCAAGTCGGTAATAATTTACTTGTTGCGCATAAGCGCTTTTCACATTCGTTAGAATTATTATGAGCTGTCATTATTAGGTCACAAAGGTTGGGTGAAATAATACTGTTTTAAGGATTGAAACGGAGTTTCTGCATCATGAATGAGCAGCCAGAGATAATTATTATAGGTAATGGCCCAATAAATACCGAGCTTGCTGAGCTGATTGATTGTTGCCCTCGTGTCGTTCGTTTTAACCGCTGTGCAGCAATGCCTACGCACCTAGGTAAGCGATGCACTGATCTATGGCTACTGGGCCGAGGAAGGCAGGCGCAAAGCTTACTTACTGATCCGCTTGTGATGCCGCTTGAAGGGATAAGTAAAGTTGTCGTCACTGATCCTGCGCCAAATTTACTTATGCAGCACATATTCAAACTGATCCGCCGTCAAAGCCGGCTTGACCATGGTGACGCTTTGTTTAATCAATATGGCAAAGGATTACAGCAAGAAAGGTTAACCCAGCAATTTCGCCAATCAGTCCTTGAGTATCTATTAACGTTAGGGCCAACAATACATAAGCCATATTGCCCAAGTTCAGGAACTTTAGCGATTGTTCACTACCTTAAATTGTTTTCAAAAGTGCATATAGCAGGTTTTGGTTTTCAGGGCTGGAAGCGTCATCCGTGGCATTTAGAAAAACGCTATGTATCAGAGTTAATTCACGAAAACAAAGTCATTATGCTTGACTGAAAAAAGGCACTTAGCCGAAACTAAGCGCCTTGGCTTAACGAAGTTACCAAATCATTTCTACAAATTCTGGGTGATCCACAAATGGGTTGCGGTTACCTTGATGTTCATAAGCGGCTTGGTTACGGTCAAGCTCTAATTGGCTAACGGGATCCTCGTTATGCCAATTTAATAACATAGTAACGACCCAGCTCTCAAAGACCTGATTAGATGAACCATTCAGTACAGCGTTACTGTAGGTTGTGTTGTTTTGCCATGAGCCAATCACGTTTTCATAGCGTGTTGCCATATAGAAGTACGCTCTTGCAAAGTCACCTTTAAATTCATCAATTGGTTCAAAAACCGTTCCTGAGTAATTTAATGAGCTGGCTGCACTACCTACTTTGCTGCCGTTACTAGAGGTATAGCTTGCACTAGCTACTTCACCAAATGGGTAGTTACTGCGTTTTGAATTGACATAACCGTCAGTGGCAAAAATATGATGTACGTCTGAATTCATTGGCTCAACTGTTCCACCAAACCAACTTTTCGGGAAAGAATGCTCACGGTTGTAGCAGTCTGCTTCGCTGTTGTATGTCCCACATTGGTCGCTCACAGCAACATAGTTGTAGCTGTCTTGGCCTGCAGGGTTTTCTGAATAACGATCTAAAATAGAGTTGTCGTTTTCAAAATACTTATCACGTGAAGCAACATCGTAAAAGCTCCAAATCGCAGAATAGCCTTGTGAGTTGTGATCTTTAATGATGTTGTATAACTCTGTTTTTAGTGCATAACCACTAAGGCCTTGCGTTGTAACATAGTATCCCGATGGCTCTGTTGGGGTTGTACCACCACCGTCACCGCCGCCTGAGCTATCGCCTAGGCTAAACGGCGTTGCTTCTGAGCTTTGGAAGCTTGCACCACTGGCAAGTACTGTTTGACCTAATGAAAGGCTGTAACTGCCATTGCCGAATGAGCAGCATATGCCATCACCATAACTATCAAAAATAGTAAAGCTATAGTCACCATCCGTTAAACATGCTTGCTCACTGTACTGAGTATTTGCTGCATAGCTGCCGCCTGATGCTACTGCACTACCTTGGCTATTGGTGATTTGCCAGCTGGTTTCTTCTCCATAGTTATCGGTAGTGAGGGTTAAAGACACTTGGTTATAGGCGCAGCTGCCCGAAGGTGGTGGGGTTGCGCCAGTGCTTGGTGCAAAGCTATCTACATAAACTACTTCGCTGCCATCAAAACCAGTTACGTCGTAAAAGCGCAGGCCAATATTAATTGATGTGGTAGCAGAGGCTGTGTACTGATAACTGATTTGTTGCCATTGATTAGTTAATGCTGAATTAGAATAGCCTTGATAGCCATCAACCACTAAGCGAGCTTTTACGCCGCCTTCTGTATGGTAAACCCAAGCTGAAAACTCATAAGTTTCACCCGCCACTACATCAACTAGCTGCTGTAAATCGGTATTACTTTGCGTGCCAGTATTAACCACGACTTGCGCTGAGTAATTACCTGAGTAAACCACATTACTATTAGCGCTAAGGCTAATACCGCTATCTATGGTGCTCCAGCTTGCAGGGGTGTTTGCTGACCAGCTTTCGAAGCTGGCGTTATTAACATTTGCCAATGCTGAACTCGCTAGGCACAGCAAGCCACTGGCTAGCATATATTTTTTACATGTCCCGTGTGACATTGTATTTTCCTTTTCATATTTTTTAATAGTTATTGCTGTTCTTAAAATGAACACAGCGAGTATAGGCTAATTGTCTTATGTTGCAATAATGTTAATTAATAAAAGTTTCTTATTTGGGAATTTTTGCTTTTAACATGTTTTTTTTGGATAAATACTAAATTAATAACTAAATGGAATATCAAAGCAGATTCTATTCTTTTTTAATCGCCTCAGACCTCGTTATTCTTCACGCTCAGATAAACCTTTAAAGCGTTTTTATTAGGTCTTTAAAGTCGAAAAAATTGTTCGCGAAATGACGGTAGCAAGTTCGTTTCGCAGTTAACTTTTCAGGGTTACGAGGAATAAATTCATGTTGTTAAGTCAACTAAATGCAGCGGCGAGCCCGCTATCGCAAGAGCAAGTACAAAAGCTGCAAGGCTTAGTGGCTGAACTTAATCCAATTCAGCAAGCGTGGGTAAGTGGTTACTTAGCTGCAAATGCCAACGCAGGTGCATTAACCGGTGGTGTTGCAGCCGCTCCAGCTGCAGGTGATGCACAACCGCTAACTATTTTATACGGCTCGCAAACGGGTAACGCAAAAGGCGTGGCAAGTAAGTTAAAAGAGCAAGCAGAGTCGCGCGGTCTAACGGTGAAGTTAGTAAACATGGCTGACTACAAACCAACTGCCCTGAAAAAAGAAAAGTTCATCACGGTTGTTGTTTCAACTTATGGTGAGGGTGAACCACCAGAAGACGCTGAAAGTCTGCATGAATTCTTAACGACTAAAAAAGCACCAAAACTAGATGGTGTTAAAGTGGCTGTGATCGGCTTAGGTGATTCAAGCTACGAGTTCTTCTGCCAAACAGCAAAAGATTTTGAAGAGCGTTTTAACAAGCTTGGCGCAGAAACTATTTTCCAGCGTGCTGACTTAGATGTTGATTACGATGATGAAGCTGCTAAGTGGATTGACGGTGCACTTGATGCGTTTGAACCTGATCTTAAAGCGCAGCAGCAAGCAAGTGGTGGTCAAGTTGTGGCGATGCCATTTGGTGCAGCGGCACCAGCAGCAAGCCAATACACCAAGCAAAACCCATTTGCTGCAGAGCTAAGCGTTGTGCAAAAAATTACCGGTCGTGATTCAACCAAAGATGTGCGTCATGTTGAAATTTCATTAGAAGGTTCAGACATCACCTATACACCGGGTGATTCGCTAGGCGTTTACTTCTTAAATGACGAAGCGCTTGTTGATGAAGTACTTACGCTTACACAAATCGATGCATCTAGTACGGTTGAACTCGGCGACGAAGAACTAAGTATTCGTGATGCGTTAATCGAAAAATTAGAACTAACTCAGTCATACCCAGGCTTTGTTGAAAAATATGCAACAGCAACGGGCAACCCTGATTTATTAAAGTTAGTTGAAGATAAAGCGGCAATGCGTGAGTACATTGAGCCTCGCCAAATCTTCGATATTATTCGTCAAAACCCAGCTCAGCTTGAAGCACAAACCTTAGTAGACTGCTTACGTAAACTACAAGCACGTTTATATTCGATTGCATCTAGCCAAGCAGAAGTTGAAGAAGAAGTTCACTTAACGGTGGGTCTGGTTGAGTTTGATGCATTCGGCAGCGAGCACTTAGGTGGTTGTTCTGGCTATTTAGCACGTCGTGCTGAGGAAGGCTGCAAAGTAAAAGTATTCAGCGAGCATAACGATAACTTCCGTTTACCGGCTAATGATGAAACGCCAATTATCATGGTAGGTCCGGGTACAGGTATTGCACCTTTCCGTGCGTTTTTACAAGAGCGTGATGCCCGTGAAGCAAGCGGTAAAAATTGGTTATTCTTTGGTAACCCACACTTTACCCAAGACTTTTTATATCAAGTAGAAATTCAAGGTTACTTGAAGTCAGGTTTACTGACAAAAGTGGATGTGGCGTTTAGCCGTGACCAAGCGGAAAAAGTATATGTTCAAGACAAACTTCGCAAAAACAGCCAAGAAGTATTTGCTTGGTTAGAAGCGGGTGCTCATTTCTATATCTGTGGTGATGCAAACCGTATGGCGAAAGATGTTCATCAGGCGCTTGTCGACATTATCAAAGAAAATAGCGGCAAAGATGATGAACAAGCTGAGCAATATTTAAAAGATTTACGTAGCGCAAATCGCTATCAGAAAGACGTGTACTAATCACGTTTAAAGCTAACAGCCGTCACTGTAACAAATTTAGGAAATACCATGAGCGAACAAGACAAAAACGTAAAGCTTTCTGATAACGAGCGTTTGAAAAGAGAAAGTAACTTTTTACGTGGCACCATTGAGCAAGACTTAAAAGACGAGATCACCGGTGGTTTCACTGCTGATAACTTCCAACTGATCCGTTTCCACGGCATGTACCAGCAAGATGACCGTGATATTCGCCCTGAGCGCGCTAAACAAAAATTAGAGCCGTTACATAACGTAATGTTACGTGCTCGTATGCCTGGCGGTATCATCAAGCCAGAGCAATGGTTAGCGATTGATAAGTTTGCTGAAGAGAAAACCAGCTATGGCAGTATTCGTTTAACCACGCGTCAAACGTTCCAGTTCCATGGTGTACTTAAGCCAAATATTAAAGGCATGCATCAGATGCTCAATAGCGTGGGCATTGACTCAATTGCAACGGCGGGCGATGTAAACCGAAACGTATTATGTACAACGAACCCAGTTGAATCTGAGCTTCACCAAGAAGCGTACGAGTGGGCAGCGAAGATCTCTGAGCACCTATTACCAAAAACCAAAGCATACGCTGAAATTTGGCTAAATGGTGAAAAGAGTGAAACCACTGAAGAGCCAATTTTAGGTTCAACTTACTTACCGCGTAAGTTTAAAACCACAGTGACAATTCCACCGAACAATGAAGTGGATGTGCATGCGAACGACTTAAACTTCGTGGCAATTGCAGAAAACGGCAAGTTAGTTGGTTTTAACGTGTTAGTGGGTGGTGGTCTTGCGATGACTCACGGTGATACAGCAACGTATCCTCGTAAAGCAGATGACTTTGGTTTTATCCCACTTGAACACACGTTAAAAATTGCTGAGCACGTGGTGTCTGTACAGCGTGATTGGGGTAACCGCTCAAATCGTAAAAATGCGAAAACTAAATACACACTAGACCGTGTAGGTTCTGATGTATTTAAAGCTGAAGTTGAAAAACGTGCCGGTGTTCAATTTCAGCAGAGCCGCCCGTATGAGTTCACTCACCGTGGTGACCGTATCGGTTGGGTTGAAGGTATTGATGGTAAGCACCACTTAACGCTGTTTATCCAAAGTGGCCGTATTTTAGATTACCCAAATCAACCTCTTAAAACAGGTTGCCGTAAAATTGCTGAAATTCACCAAGGTGATTTCCGCATGACTGCAAACCAAAACTTGATCATCGCAGGTGTTCCGGCTGATCAAAAAGCGGTAATCGAAGAGATTGCTCGCAACCATGGCTTAATTGATGACAGCCATACAGAGCAGCGTAAAAACTCAATGGCGTGTGTGGCATTACCAACCTGTCCGCTAGCGATGGCTGAGGCAGAGCGTTATTTACCAAGCTTAATTGAGAAAACAGAAGCGCTATTAGCTAAGCACGGCATTAGCGATGACAACATCATTATGCGTGTCGTGGGTTGTCCGAATGGCTGTGGCCGCGCAATGTTGGCAGAAGCGGGTCTGGTTGGTAAAGGTCCGGGTAAATACAACGTGTACTTAGGTGGTAACCGTGAAGGCACGCGTATTCCAAAATTGTATTTAGAAAATGTTGGCGAAGACGTATACCTAGACGCATTCGATAAGCTAATTGGCCAATGGGCAAGTGAGCGTAATGAAGGCGAGTGTTTTGGTGATTTTGTAATTCGCAAAGGCATTGTTGCTGAAGTTAAAGTTTCAGTAACCGATTTTCACGCATAATTTTATAAGCGACACCGCTTTAAGGTTTGGAATTAACCATGAGTGAATTTAAAGACATCTTAACGATGAGTAAAGAAGACCAAACAGCCATGCTGGCTGATATTAATGGTCTTCTGACTGATAAAAGCGCAGAAGAGCGTGTTGCGTGGGCACTTGAAAACTTACCAAGCACTCACTTTTTGTCGTCGAGCTTTGGTATTCAAGCGGCTGTGATGTTGCACTTAGTGACATCAAAGCAGCCAGATATTCCAGTGGTACTGACTGACACGGGCTATTTGTTCCCTGAGACTTATCAGTTCATCGAGCAAATGACCGAGCGACTTTCGCTTAATCTTAAAGTTTATAAAGCACAGCTTAGCCCAGCGTGGCAAGAAGCGAAGTTTGGTAAACTTTGGGAGCAAGGTGAAGCCGGTATTAAGCAATACAATCAACTGAATAAAGTTGAGCCAATGACTCGCGCTTTAAACGAGCTGGAAGCAGGCACCTGGTTTAGTGGTTTGCGCCGTGACCAGTCATCAAGCCGTGCTGATAAGCAAATTGTTGAAATTAGCCGTGGCACAGTGAAAGTGTACCCACTTATCGAGTGGAATAACCGCGATATTTATCAGTATCTAACTAAGCATGATTTGCCGTATCATCCGCTTTGGGAGCAAGGTTATGTGTCTATGGGTGATGTTCACACCACCCGTAAACTTGAGCCTGGCATGACAGAAGAAGAAACGCGTTTCTTCGGTTTAAACCGTGAATGTGGCTTACATATTGATGGTGACGGTATCTAATCCTAAATTCCTATCAGAATTTTCTCAAAGCGCAGCTTAGCCTGCGCTTTTTTTGTGCTATTTATATACAATCCCTGGCTCAATTTTATGAGAGAAAATTATGAGTCGTGCCGTTGTTTTTTTATTATTGCTATTAATTACGCCTTTAGTGCGAGCAGAAACTTTACGTGTTGCGTTGTATGACACGGATTACCCACCTTATCATTTTGTTGATAGCGGTCAAAAAGGCCTAGTCGCTGACCTATTAAGCCGCTTTGCCGAAAAATATAATTATGATCTTCAGTACATGCTGGTACCAGAAGTGCGTTCGCAGCATTTACTTGATGAGGGTCAGGTTGATGTTCGTTTAGAGTCTGAGCAATGGTATCGTGGAGATAATCAATATTATTGGAGTGATAGTATTGCGATTGTTGAAGATATTTTAGTTATGCCCAGAGGTTGTCATATTCCAGCGATTGATGAGCTCGGCGGCTATGTGTTGATGGCTCGCTTTGGTTACACTTACCCGCAATTTGAAGCATTGTTTGCAGCTGGCAAGTTGCATCGTGAAGATTTTTACTCTGAAATAGATATGTTGAATGCTTTAGTCGATATGCAGCAAAATCAACGTGTTGCCGTCATCTCAAAAAACACATTGCAGTGGTATGCCTCAAGAAATCATGTCTTTAAGAAATTCACGGTAAGTGATTACAGTGTGGGTAGAGCGCCGATGCAATTACAGTTTACATACAATGAAAAAGGTAAGCATATGAGCGAGCAATTTAACGAATTTATGAAAAATCTTAAATCATCCGGTGAATTTGCTAAGATTGAGAGTAACTACCAATAATCGGTAAATGGAATGATTAAGCGTTTTTGTTATCTTGCGGTTATGTTGCTACTGACCAGTGTTGCCCTGCTGTTTTACATTAAAAAGCCAGACGGTAAACCTTACCTAGAGCTGAGCATGTTCGAGCGTTACGCAGAAAAAGTAAGTGGTGATGTGAGTGATTTTGCTTCGCAAGGTGCCGATACACTGACCAGCCAAGCAAAAAAGCTCACTGAGAATTTGAGCTTTAGCAAAAACGCGGATGCACCTGTCGTCGTGTATAAATGGCAAGATGAACATGGTCAGTGGCACTATGCTGATACCCCTCACCCTAATTACGTTAGTACTACAGTAACTTTGGATCCGAACGATATAACTGTGTTACCTGCAGAGACTTTTCAAGCTGATGAAAAGCAACCAACAACCGTTAAAGCAGACGAAAAAGCTGCAGCGCTTGGGATATACGACCCTAAAAATGTACAAAAAATGATGCAAGATGCTGAGCAAGTAAAACAGCTTATGGAGCAACGTAATAAGCAACTTGAGCAGCAGCTCAAAGAGCAAGGTGGGAATTAACTTTGTTTGTTTTGCGCTGTGAGATCGCTTTCTATTTTCATCAGTAAAATAGTGAGATAAATTTTGGTGGGTAACGAGAACAGCACACCAACAGCAATACACGCTGCGCTGATCATAATGCCATGTATACCCATGCTATCACTTAAGTAATTGCCGGCTAATAGAGAATGCCCCAAAATGATTAGACAAATACCTAAAATAATAAAGGTTTTTAAGATTCGAATGATGGTTTGTTCAGTCATACAAGCACCTCACTTTAGCCTTAATTAAAGTGTAGGTGCTGTTGTCATTAAGAGGATTGTTCTAAATCAAGCAAGTGTCGGTTATTTGTCTAATTTTAACGCGCTGGTTTTTATGCGCTTTTCATTTTTTGTAAATAAGTGTGTTGGCCTAAACTGCAATTTATTGTAAAAAAGGGCTGAAAATTCAGCCCCTTAGTTAACTTAAAAGCAATTACTGCTCAGCCAGCATATTACGCAGAACATACTGTAAAATACCGCCATGTTTGTAGTAGTCCCATTCTTTCGGGGTATCTATACGTACATCAACACTAAAGCTAATTTGTTTGCCTTCGCTGTTAGTGGCAATCACACTGACTTCATTGGTTTTGTCGTATAAGCCTTCAAAATCGAACGACTCTTGGCCGGTTAAACCGAGTGACTCATAGCTTTCACCTTCTTTAAATTGTAGGGGTAAAACACCCATACCAATCAGATTTGAACGGTGAATACGCTCATAGCTTTGTGCAATAACGGCTTTAACACCAAGCAGAAGTGAACCTTTAGCAGCCCAGTCGCGTGATGAGCCTGTGCCATATTCCGCGCCCGCTAAAATAATCAGTGGCGTGCCATCTTGCTGATATTGCATCGCTGCATCATAAATGCTGGCGAGCTCATCGCTTGGTTGCATACGGGTCACACCACCTTCGGTACCCGGTGCTAATAGATTACGTAAACGCACATTAGCAAAGGTACCTCGCATCATTACTTCGTGGTTACCACGACGCGAACCGTACGAGTTAAATTGTGCTTTTTGCACACCGTGCTCTTGCAAGTAAAGACCTGCTGGGGCATCTGCTTTAATCGCACCTGCTGGCGAAATGTGGTCAGTGGTTACTGAGTCACCTAATTTTGCTAAACAGCGCGCACCACTAATGCTAGGAATGCCAGGAGGCTCAATCTCCATGCCATCAAAGAATGGCGCTTTTTTGATGTAGGTTGACGCATCATCCCAATCATAAAGTTTGCCATCAGGAATTTGAATTTTCTGCCAACGATCATCACCTTGATACACATTGCCATAGCTTGATGCGAACATTTCTTTGGTGACAGTTTCGCGCACGAGTTCGTTCACTTCACTAACACTTGGCCAAATATTTTTTAGATAAATGTCATTACCATTTGGGTCTTGCGCAAGCGGCTCATTGTAAACGTCGATATCTGTACGACCCGCAATTGCGTAAGCAACCACAAGGGGTGGTGAGGCTAAGAAGTTCATTTTCACATCTTGGTGAATACGGCCTTCAAAGTTACGGTTACCCGATAAAATAGAGCTTACAACCAGTTTATGCTTTTGAATAGCTTCACTGATTTCATCAGCTAGTGGGCCTGAGTTACCGATACAGGTTGTACAACCATAACCGACAAGGTTAAAGCCTAACGAATCTAAATCATCCATTAAGTCGGCTTTTTTCAAGTAATCAGTCACAACTTGTGAGCCAGGAGCAAGTGAGGTTTTAACCCATGGCTTAACCTTTAATCCTAATTGTTTGGCTTTTTTAGCCACTAGGCCAGCAGCTAAAATAACACTTGGGTTTGACGTGTTTGTACAACTTGTAATTGCAGCAATGACACAAGCACCATCATTAAGCTCAAACTCTTCGCCTTTAAAGTTAACCTTAGCTGCGCCCATAAACTGTGCTTCGTTTACTGGCTCATCAGGGTTAGTGGTTGGGCCCTCGTCTTCAATGCGCGCCTCTTGAACATCGCTTTTATCGCGATGTTGCATACGTTCTTCTTGAAAGCCTTTTAAATGCTCACCAATGATGCTACCTGCTTTATCAAGGGCAATTCTATCTTGCGGGCGCTTAGGTCCAGCAAGGCTTGGCACAACATCATCAAGTGATAGCTCTAGTGTGTCGGTATAATGAGCCTCATCGCCAGGGTTACGCCATAAACCTTGGTGCTTAGCATAGTCCTCGATGAGTTTGAGTTGTTTGTCATCGCGGTTAGTTAAACGTAGGTAGTTGATGGTTTCATCATCAATTGGGAAAATACCGCAGGTTGCACCATACTCAGGCGCCATGTTTGCAATAGTTGCACGGTCTGCAAGCGGTAAATCAGCAAGACCATCACCATAAAACTCAACAAATTTACCTACTACGCCATGCTTACGCAGCATTTCTGTCACGGTTAGTACAAGGTCGGTTGCAGTTGTGCCTTCTGGCAGGCGACCATTGAGCTTAAAGCCAACCACTTGTGGAATGAGTAAGCTAATCGGTTGACCAAGCATTGCGGCTTCGGCTTCAATACCACCGACACCCCAGCCTAGTACCCCAAGACCATTGATCATGGTGGTGTGCGAATCGGTTCCGACTAGGGTATCTGGGTAGGCGAGTGATTTACCATTTTTACTATCGTTAAATACCACGCGGGCTAAATATTCTAAATTTACTTGGTGTACGATGCCGGTTGCTGGTGGCACGACTTTCAAGTTATCGAAGGCAGTTTGCCCCCAGCGTAAAAATTCGTAACGCTCTTTGTTACGCTCATATTCAAGTTTTGCATTTAAGTCGAATGAACCATCTTCACCGTAGCCGTCAACTTGCACAGAGTGGTCAATAACAAGCTCGGCAGGCGACAGTGGATTAATTTTCGCAGGGTCGCCGCCAAGTTTTTCCATGGCATCACGCATCGCGGCTAAATCGACAATGGCGGGTACGCCGGTAAAATCTTGCATTACAACGCGAGCGGGCGTAAACGCGACTTCTGCTGATGGTTTCGCTTGTGGATCCCAGTTTAGTAAAGCATCGATATCTTGCTTTTTAATATTAACGCCATCTTCATTGCGCAACAGGTTTTCAAGTAAGATTTTTAGAGAGAATGGCAGACGTTTTGCTTTGTCGCCTAAACCTTGTAAAGAGTGAATATGATATTGCTCACCATTAATCGTAAGCTGTTTTTGGGTATCAAAACTGTTATTCATTATTTGCCCCTGTGGTTTGAGCAAGCAATTTGGCTTGCTTTGTTGTTTCCTTTTCGAAATAGACACAGTGTTATTGCAAACTTAATACCAGCTGAGAAATTCATCTAGCTGATGAAAAAATATGCTACCTAATATAGTTGCTGCTGATGTGATTTATTTCAAGGGAAGGAGGCAGATAAAAAGGGTAGTCACTTTAAACTACCCTCAGAAATAAGTGTTTTTAGTTAAGCCAGTTTTGTTGTTTACCTTTATGGCTAATAAACAGTAATAGTAAACCAATAACGATAACACACAATGGCATTGCTAATGCGCTAGTACCAAACATAGCAAGGCTATCTATCACCACAAAATTATAATATTGCTGGACTAATACGGCGATAAACGAGATTAAAAATAACTCGCGCGCAAGGGCTTTTTTTACCAGTAATAAGATGCTCGCGAAGCTTGCTGCAAACACGGCTATCGCAAAGGCAGCCGTTGACCAGAGCGGTATGTCGCGGTATGCGGCTTGTTGTGCTTCGGGGAGTTGGTTAATCATTTCGGGTGTGATCAACAGTTGCATTATAAATGCAATGAGACCTAAAAGATTCCATACAAGGGCTGCCCAAGCGAGTGGCTTGAGCCAAGCTGGAGGATTCATAAATCACCTTTTATTGTTGTTATAATCGCATTCAATTAAAGGTGATTTATGCTAACTAAGCAAGCTCTAGTTAACCAAAAGAGATAGGGCGACGGCCGGTTTTTTCGTCTACTTTTGGTTTTTTAGTACGTTTACGCTTCGATTTTTTTGGCGCTTCTTCAGTGCTTTGTGGTTGTGCTTTTTGTACAGGTTCCGGTGGGCGAGGATTCGGTGTTGCATCTTCGCTTAAAGTAAGTTGGAACAACTCACCATCGAAAGCCAACACGTCACCACTGTATAATTTTTTCCGTTTTATTGTACAAATTTCATAGTTAACCCCAACATAACCTTCACCAATTAAGGCTTTTGCTTGGCCGCCTGTTTCGACTAGGTCGAGCACTTTTAACAAGTTGCATAACTCTATTGGCTCTTCTTCTAGTTCAATTTCGATGAAATCTTCGTTCATGTTGGTCTCTCTTAATTCAATCGCAGCCATTATAAAGCCTAGCACTCAATTGAACCAAGATTAAATTTTTAAGCTCTTCAGGCGGTTAAAATTTACAGCAATAAAAAATCTGACATTTTTATAAACAGTAAAAAAACTGCAGTATTTACTGGGTACACTGCGCGCGTTCGGAATTGGTGTACAAATTGCTAAATGCATGTCCGTTTCATTTTTTATTCGTTCAGGAGAAGTTGTAATGGGCGTAAGATCAGCGCTAAGAAAAGAGTTAATGGGTTTGCAAGATTCGTCATTGCTTGCTGCAGATGATGTGCGAGCTTTGTTAACGCAAACAATTAAATCTCAGCCTGAAAAGTCAGAACAAGGTTTTGCGTTAATTTCGCGTTTTAATGATAACCATAGCCAGTTAAGTTCAGGGGAAACAAATAAAGAAAAACTGCTTCAGCATCAAACTCACCGTTTATTTAAAGATATTTTATATACCCGTCAAAGTGTTAATAGTTGGCTAAAAAAACATCTTAATTAATTGATTTATTGTTTTTCTCACTTTAGACTACATTTGTAATCTAAAGTGAGAAAGAATATGAAAAGGATAATTTCGGCAGCCATATTTTTAATTTTGACTGGTTGTCAGCAAGCTACAGTCTACGTATACACAGAAAATCTTGATCAGTCGCAGTTGCAATCATTAGAGCAAGCATTAAATAAGCAAAGCTTACCCTATGAATACACTCAGCTCCCAGTGCCAAGAGAGTTTGCGGATGCAACCTTAATGTTATCGAGTGATAAAATCCTCACTCATGAAACTGAGCAACTTGCTGAAATTATGCAAGGAATGGGTTATGAAGTTGAAATCAAATACACCACAGATGCCAACCACTTTTACAATCATGGCAATATTGGCTTTTATTTAAAAGCTAAAAATACTACCACTAATTTTACTATGCCGGCTCGTGTACTCACCACAGGATGTGTTGAAGACAAGTATAATGATCTTGTTGTTACATTCAGTGATAAGCAAGCTCACTTTACTCTTGCTGGCGGTAGTAAAGTTACTCTTGATTGGGAATACTTATACGGCCACCTAGTCATTTATTATAAAAACTATTCGCAAAGTTACAGCCATTTAACGCCAGAAGTGAGTACCCCTTTTGGTATGAAACCATCAGACACCTACCGTTACACGGCTCGCGTTAATAGCCCAAGTTGGTTTAATTGCTCATTTCAAATTGTGTATATGGACTAGCTACGTGACTCAAGGTAAGTGCTTAACTTAGTAATACGTTCACTCATACCTTCGATTATGCGATCTTTAATTTTCTCGCGGATCACATTCGGCAAGCGGGTAAGTGCTTCAGGGGTGATAGCTAACAAAATGGTATCAACTTTTGCGCGCGCACTCGTACTGTGCTCGCGGTTATTGATAAAAGCACCTTCACCGATAAATTCGCCAGGCTCAATCGTGCCAAGTTCAAGAAGATGGCTTTGTTTGAATACCATCAGTGAGCCACTTAGCACAATATAAAGTCGTTTATCAGTATCGTATTGTTTGAAAACAGCGCGGCCTTGTTTGACCAAATACAAATGACTGAATGACTCTAATAACACTTGTCGTTCGCTTAATGTGAACTCTCTAAAAAATGGTAATCTGTTAATAATTTCCATTTGTTTAATTAGTGGAATGTGCTCGATTAAATTCATTGACTCACATTGGGTTGCGCGAAATTAGCTAATATTGCGCTCTTTTAGCTTGCGGGTCAATGTATTACGACCCCAGCCGATCTTCACTGCGGCTTCTTGCTTGTGCCCAGCGCAGTTGGCAAGAGCAGTTTTAATCAAGCGAGTCTCGAGTTGTGCTTGAATGGCAGGCCAAATATTCTCTTTACCTTGTTTAAGTTCAAGGTTAAGCCATTGTTGAAATGCATCTAGCCAGTCGCCTTCTTGCTCGATTGGTGTAACTGCGACGATTTCAGGTGGTAAATCTTGTTCACTAATAAGTTCACCCGGCGCCATAACGGTTAACCAACGGCAGGTGTTTTCTAATTGGCGCACGTTACCTGGCCAGTTAAATAGGCGTAGTTGCTCAGTGGCTTTTGGGCTTAAAATTTTGCTGTCAACTTGCAGCTCTTTGGCACTTTTATGTAAAAAGTGTTGTGCTAGTCGTTCAATATCTTCCGTACGCTCACGCAGCGCGGGTAAGCGTAAACGCACTACGTTTAAGCGGTGGAATAAGTCGTCACGAAACTTACCTTGTTTTACCAAGTCTTCGAGGTTTTGGTGCGTTGCAGCAATAATACGTACATCAACTTTAATACTTTGATGGCCGCCCACTCGGTAAAACTCACCATCGGCTAACACGCGTAATAAACGTGTTTGAACGTCGAGTGGCATATCACCAATTTCATCTAAAAATAAGGTGCCGCCATTCGCTTGTTCAAAACGGCCTTTACGAATGCTGTCGGCTCCAGTAAATGCGCCTTTTTCGTGGCCAAATAACTCTGACTCAACTAATTCTTTAGGAATGGCAGCCATATTCAGAGCTATAAATTGGTTTTCTTTGCGTGGGCTGTGGTTATGCAGGGCGCTTGCAACTAGCTCTTTACCTGTCCCTGACTCACCATTAATCAGCACGCTCATACTTGATGCTGATAATTTACCGATCGCGCGAAACACCTCTTGCATTGCAGGTGCTTCACCGATGATATGCGCATTGGTTTGTGGTGCTTGTTTGCGTTTAGTTTTCTTCGTTGAGTTAGCGCGACATGCGCTTTCTACCAGTGCCACGGCTTCGTCTAAGTCAAACGGTTTGGCGAGGTACTCAAACGCCCCTTTTTGGAAGGCATTTACCGCCGAATCTAAATCCGAGTGAGCTGTCATGATAATAACAGGTAAGCCAGGATTTTGCTCGGCAATTGTTTCGAGTAACGCCATACCGTCCATGCCAGGCATACGCACATCAGATACCAATACCGTGGGCTGGCTAAACTTTAATGCGTTAAGCACATCTTGTGCGTTTGCATAGCTTTCAGTGTCAAATCCTGCACGTGCCAACGCTTTTTCCAATACAAAGCGAATTGAGGCATCATCATCAACTAACCAGACTGTTTTCATGACTACTCCAAAAAACCATTAATCCGTAAAAGGCAAATAGATATTAAATTCTGTATGGCCTGGCCAACTGTCACAATCAATGTGGCCGTCATGTTGGTCAACCAAGGTTTGCGCTATCGATAAACCAAGCCCTGATCCATTTTCTTTGTTGGTGATCATTGGGTAGAACAAGGTTTCACGTAAGCTCTTGTCTATACCTGGGCCGTTATCCGAAATTTGGATCAGCAAGGTTTTTTTTGGTGCCTTACCCGGGCGCCTGTGTTGATGATTGATGCGAGTTTTTATCCTTATCTCGCCACCATCAACAAGTGCCTGTTGTGCATTACGAATAATGTTCAGTACCACTTGCTGAATTTTACTCTGATCTATGTATACACTCGGTATACTTGGATCATAGTCTTTCACTAAAGTGATATTGGCATTGTTGTCTAACATGCTCAGTTTAATCACCGACTCTAACGCTTGGTGAATATTGCCATGGGATTTGTGTGGCAGTTGATTCGGACCAAGTAAACGGTCGACAAGCTCGCGTAAACGGTCTGCTTGTTCAATGATTAATTCGGCACATTGATCACGTTCTTGCTGATCAACCTCATACTGCAATAATTGCGCCGCTCCGCGAATTCCACCTAAAGGATTTTTAATTTCATGTGCTAAACCACGAATAAGGTTACGGGCAGCTTGATATTGATGCATTTGATTCGAAGCTTGGTCATGGCGAATTTCATCATCCATTTGGCGGCATTCGAACAGGATATAATTTTCATCGTTGCTACTTATTCGGCGTGTGCTAATAGTTAACTTGGCATGGCGAGAATCGACGAACACCACGTCAGCTCTATGTTGGTGGCAATCGACACCGTCAAACAACGAATACTGAGCAATACGTTTTAAATCTATCGAGTGGTAGTTAAATAGGTTGTCGAACGGTTGGTTGATGATACGTTTTGGGCCTAAACCTAAAAGCTCACTGGCGCTATCGTTTGCGTAAACCAGTTTAAAATCATGATCGAGTAAAATAACGGCAGTACTTAAATTTTTCCAAATACTGTCGAGTAATTGAGAATTAAAATGTAGTTCTCTGAGCATGGTTGCACCATTTTAGTGCGTTTCAATTTAGTGCAGCTTAGCATACTCTTTTTGCTTTGCGAGACATCATGTCGAAAATTCTAATTTCCGTTATTAATTGAAGTTCTGTGCATGAAAAAAGTGCTGACTGGGCTAACTGAAACGAGTTTATTATTTGCATCAAAAAGTTTCGCTTGTAATGTGTGTTCGCCTCGAAAGACCTCTCTTAGAGCAAAGGTCGTGCTATTACTTGGTGCGCCATGAGGTGAACCATCAACGAGTAATTGAACTTTGAAACCAGTTTCAAAACGGGGGCTGACTCGTGTAGTAACATAAACAGAACCTGTATTTTCTCTCACAGTTTCTTCATTTGCGGGGGCTGCAATTGACACTTTAAAGTTAACAGGGACTGCACTTGGAGCAGTATCAAGAATACTGGTATCAGCTGCAGGCATTGTAAGGTTTTGGGTATTTAACTTGACCTCAGTAGCACCGGGGCGAGGAGTATCAGAAAATACTAATACACCATTCTCATCTTTCCAAGAATAGACTTTTTGTGCTGCTGTATAACCAAAAAAGCTTGCAAATAAAAACGATAATACCAATAAGGTTGTGCTTTTCACCCTGCGACCCTGCATTTTTTCACTTAACTAAAACTGTAGAGTAGAACCCGCTCAATTACCATTAAAAAAGCCCGCAGAGCGGGCTTGAGAACACACATTTATTATCTTTTAGATAATTCTGATACAGCGTGTATTACACGCTGTAGTACATTTCGAACTCAACTGGGTGAGTTGTCATGTTAAGTTTTTCAACTTCTTGGCTCTTAAGCGCGATGTATGCATCGATTAGGTCATCAGTGAATACGCCACCTTGAGTTAAGAACTCACGGTCTGCGTCTAATGATGCAAGTGCTTCTTGTAAAGAAGATGCAACTTGTGGGATCTCAGCTGCTTCTTCAGCAGGTAGATCGTATAAGTCTTTGTCCATTGCATCGCCAGGGTGGATCTTGTTCTTGATACCGTCTAGGCCAGCCATAAGCATTGCAGAGAATGCTAAGTATGGGTTCGCAGTTGGATCAGGGAAACGTACTTCGATACGACGTGCTTTTGCAGACGGTACCACTGGGATTCGGATTGAAGCAGAACGGTTACGTGCAGAGTATGCAAGCATTACAGGAGCTTCGAAGCCTGGTACTAAACGCTTGTATGAGTTCGTTGACGCGTTAGCGAATGCGTTGATTGCTTTAGCGTGCTTGATGATACCACCGATGTAGTAAAGTGCTTCTTCAGAAAGACCTGCGTATTTGTCACCCGCGAAGATGTTTACGCCATCTTTACCTAGAGATTGGTGACAGTGCATACCAGAACCGTTATCACCTACGATTGGTTTAGGCATGAATGTCGCTGTTTTTCCGTATAGGTGAGCCATGTTATGGATAACATATTTCATCTCTTGGATTTCGTCAGCTTTTAATACCATTGTATTGAAGCGAGTTGCGATCTCATTTTGACCTGCAGTTGCTACTTCGTGGTGGTGAGCTTCTACTACTTGACCTAGTTCTTCAAGAACTAAACAAGTTGCTGAACGCCAGTCATGTGATGAATCAACAGGTGAACACGGGAAGTAACCGCCTTTAACACCTGGACGGTGACCCATGTTACCGCCTTCATAATCTTTATCTGAGTTCCAAGCTGCTTCTACAGAATCGATTTTGTACATAGAACCAGACATGTCTGATTTGTATTTAACGTCATCAAAAAGGAAGAATTCTGGCTCTGGACCGAATAATACAGTGTCAGCAATACCAGTAGAGCGCATGTACTCTTCAGCGCGTTTTGCAACAGAACGTGGATCACGCTCGTAACCTTGAAGTGTTGAAGGCTCAACGACGTCACAACGTACGATTAGTGTAGCTTCTTCAGAAAACGGGTCCATTTTCGCAGACTCAGGAACAGGCATAAGTACCATGTCTGATTCGTTGATACCTTTCCAGCCAGCAATTGAAGAACCGTCAAACATTTTGCCGTCTTCGAAGAAATCTTCATCAATTTGATGATGAGGAATAGAAACATGCTGTTCTTTACCTTTGGTATCAGTAAAGCGTAAATCAATGAACTTAACGTCATTTTCTTTGATAAAATCTAAAACCGATTGTGACATGTGTCCTCCAATTGTTGGGTTTTATTTTTGCTGCATTATTGCTTTTCGCTTATATAAGCTGGTTTCGTGCCATGTTTTTAACACCTTGTTTAGGCTTGTAAAAAGTGAACAGGGTTTCGTTTTGTTAACTTTTATTGCACTAAGTTGGTGCGTAAAAAGATCATTCTGGTGCGTAAAAAGTGCGACCTTGTTTTGCACAATTATTGAGCGTGCCAATTTTTCGGTTATGAACACGATTTAGTGCCAAAATATGGTTCAAAAACTAAAATTTCGCCAGTTTTGAGCTCAGATTCACTTTAATTTTCATAAATTTGTCATTTATAAAACAGATACTTATAAAAAGCCTGAAGAAAGTTTATAAATTTATATTGGATAAACTTTCATCCATGCCATTATTAAGGGATAATATGCGCCCTTTTAAATCCTATGCTGGGACATCTGGTGAAAACGCAGGTGACTGCGTAGATCTTGCAGGATCAATGAGATTCAATTTCTCTGAGAAAAAATATGAGCATCGAAAAGTTAAGAAATATAGCGATTATCGCCCACGTTGACCACGGTAAAACAACTTTGGTTGATAAACTGCTTGAGCAATCAGGCACATTAGAAACGCGCGGCGGTAACGAAGAGCGCGTAATGGACTCAAACGACATTGAGAAAGAACGTGGTATTACCATTTTAGCTAAGAACACAGCTATCTCTTGGAACGACTACCATATCAATATCGTAGACACCCCAGGACACGCTGACTTCGGTGGTGAAGTAGAACGCGTACTTTCGATGGCTGACTCAGTATTACTACTTGTTGATGCTCAAGAAGGTCCAATGCCGCAAACGCGTTTCGTAACGCAAAAAGCATTCGCACAAGGTTTAACGCCGATTGTTGTAATCAACAAAATCGACAAACCAGGTGCACGTCCTGACTGGGTTATGGACCAAGTTTTCGATTTATTCGATAACTTAGGTGCAACTGACGAACAGTTAGACTTTAAAGTAATCTATGCATCAGCTATCAACGGCTGGGCAACAATGGATTTAGACGAGCCATCAGATAACATGGAACCAATGTTCCAGATGATCGTTGACGAAGTATCTCCACCGGATGCAGATCCTGAAGGTGCTTTCCAAATGCAAATTTCTCAGCTTGACTACAACTCATACATCGGTGTTATCGGTGTAGGTCGTATCAAGCGTGGTACTGTTCGTCCTAACCAACAGGTTACTGTTGTAAGCGCAGACGGTACTAAGCGTAACGGTAAAGTTGGCCAAGTAATGAGCTACTTAGGTCTTGAGCGTCATGAAGCAGAATCTGCAGGCGCAGGTGACATCATTGCAATCACAGGTCTTGGTGAGCTGAAAATCTCAGACACTATCTGTGATGTAAATACCGTTGAAGCATTACCACCGCTAAGTGTTGATGAGCCTACAGTAACAATGACGTTCTCTGTAAATACATCACCATTTGCTGGTAAAGAAGGTAAATTCGTAACTTCACGCAACATTCTTGAGCGTTTACAAGCTGAGCTTGTTCACAACGTTGCATTACGTGTTGAAGAAACTGACAACCCAGATAGCTTCCGTGTTTCTGGTCGTGGTGAGTTACACTTAGGTATCTTAATCGAGAACATGCGTCGTGAAGGTTACGAGCTTGCTGTATCTCGTCCACAAGTAATCCTTCGTGAAGTTGATGGTCAAAAAGAAGAGCCATACGAAACACTTACAATCGACTGTCAAGAAGAGCACCAAGGTTCTATCATGGAACAAATTGGTCTTCGTAAGGGTGAACTAACAGACATGTCTCCAGATGGTAAAGGCCGTGTACGCATGGACTTTATGATCCCAAGCCGTGGCTTAATTGGTTTCCAAACTGAATTCATGACATTAACGTCTGGTTCTGGTCTTCTTTACCACACATTCGATCACTACGGTCCACATAAAGGCGGTACTATCGGTGCTCGTAAGAATGGTGTAATGATTGCAAACGCAACTGGTAAAGCACTTACTAACGCATTATTCAACTTACAAGACCGTGGTAAGTTATTCATCGGTCACGGTGTTGAAGTTTACGAAGGTATGGTTATCGGTATCCACAGCCGTGACAACGACCTAACTGTAAACGCGCTTAAAGGTAAGCAACTTACAAACGTTCGTGCATCGGGTACAGATGAAGCGCAAACGCTTGTTCCACCACTAAACTACACGCTTGAACAAGCGATTGAGTTCATCGATGATGACGAGTTAGTGGAAGTAACACCTGAGAACATCCGTATTCGTAAGCGTCACTTAACTGAAAGTGAGCGTAAGCGTGCGAGCCGTGCAGCTAAAGACTAATAACGTCTTTTAGTTTTGCAAAATAGAAGCCGCCGTATTGAAAAATACGGCGGTTTTTTGTTGTAATGATTAGCCGTCAGCCGTCAGCCGTCAG